>WGAN01000162.1 GCA_015494805.1 Caldifarciminota bacterium | reverse complement strand
CCCCGGCCGTACAATACCCGCCTATGAGCAACGGGAAGTTGAAGTGGTATCTGGCGATAGCCGTATTCCTTTTCGTATCCCTGATTTACTTCAAGACTACGGCGCCAACAACCGCATTCTGGGACGTGGGAGAGTTCCTCGCTGCGGCCCACATATTGGGGGTGCCGCACCCTCCGGGTACGCCCTTCTACGTACTTCTCGCCAAGTTCTTTGACCTACTGCCCCTGCCCGTTGATAAACTGTACTCCCTGATAAACGGTGGGGTGGTGGCGGACCCTCACGTCCTCCGTATGACCCTCATCCCCATCCTGATGGGTGGGGCCAACGCCGCCCTCATCTACCTCATAGCCTACGACCTGATGGAGTATATGGACAGCGAGGGTAAGATGCCCCGCTCCCTCCTCCACGTGGTGGCCCTGACGGGCGCCCTCCTCCCCGCCTTCGCTATGAGGGTCTGGTTCAACTCCATAGAGGTGGAGACCTACACCCCCGGAGCCTTCTTCGGAATCCTCGCCCTCTACCTCGGCCTCCTCTGGTACAAGGATAAGGACAACCCCGAAGCCTACCGCTGGATATACCTCGGTGTCCTCTCCATAATGCTCGGCACGGGCGTCCACCTGACCGTCCTCTTCGCCCTCCCCGCCCTGCTTTTCTTAGTGTGGGCTGCCAAACCCAAGGACCTCTGGGACAGGTACGCCGTCGCCCTCTTCGGGGCCTTCTTCGCCCTCTTCGCCCTCCTCCTGGTGACCTACGACGGCAGCGGTAAGTGGGTCTTCTTCCTCGGCCTCCTCCTGATGCTGGCCTACATGTTCAAGGACGGGAAGCTGAAGAACTGGAGCGAACCCCTAAGCCTCGCTTTCCTGGTGGGTCTTGCCCTCGCTGTGGTGGGGGCCTTCAACCCACAGGGGGAGATAGCCGGTTTCAGCGGCAAGCAGATAGTAACCCTCGGTGCCTTTCTGGCCGTCGCGGCGATGTTCGTCGCCGGCCGTATGTGGAACGACTGGAAGGGTTGGGTCTTCCTGATAATACTCTTCGGATTTACGGTTGAGTTCTGGATAATAGTGCGGGCCAACTACCTCCACTTCCACCCGTTGGACGCCCGCATAAACGAGGGCGACCCCTACACCTGGCAGGCCTTTATGGACGTCCTCCTGCGTAAGCAGTACGAGCCTGCCAAGATGTTCCCCCGTCGCATCCCCTGGGGTGAGCAGATTCAGGTCTTCCTGATGTGGTTCGGGTGGCAGTGGAACGCCGCCACCTACGCCATAACCGACCTCCAGAAGAACGCCCAGTTTACCCTGATGGACCACCTCGGCCCCCTCGGTGCGACGGTCCTCGTCCTCGGTCTCCTTGGCCTCTGGGAGCAATGGACGGACAGGAAGAACCGCGCCCTCTTCTGGCTCATCGGAGGGGCGACCCTCCTCGCCGGCATCGGCTTCTTCATCGCCTTCAACTTCAAGGACTCCCCCACCCACCCCGTCAACCCCGTAAACCTCCAGATGGGGAACGTTGAGGTCCGGAACAGGGACTACTTCTACCACCCCTTCTACCAGCTCTGGGGGGTCTATATCGCCATCGGCCTCTTCTATCTGGCCAAGCTCCTCAAGGACTACCTTAAGAGCGGGACGGTGATGGCCTCACTCTTCGGCCTGATAGGCCTCGTTATGGTGGCCTTCCAGATAAAGCAGCACTGGTTCTGGAACGACAGGTCCCGCAACTACATACCGGAGGACTTCGCCGCCAACATAGCCAACTCCGCCAAGGCAGAGAAGGGGGTCTTCATGACGAACGGGGACAACGACACCTTCCCCGTCTGGTTCGTTCAGGAGGTCCTGAAGATAAAGTGGCCCCTCATAAACGCCAACCTCTCCCTCCTCAACACCAACTGGTACATCCGGGAACTCAAGCACTGGGGTGCGCCCATCAGCTTCCCCGACAGCGTCATATACAACCTGCCTCCGATCGTACAGGGGGCGGGGGACAAGGGTTATATGTTCCTCCGGGACATAGCCATAAGGGATATGATAGCCACCTCCGTGGGCTACAAGCCCTCGCCGGAGGACTACGTTGAGATACCCGGAATAAAGGGGATGGTGAAGATACCGAGAATATACCTCGCTCCGAAACAGGTCTTCGCCAAGGAGGTCTTTGAGGGGAAAGAGTTCAAGGTCCCCATCTACTTCTCCATAACGGACGACCCCGAAGTCTATCGCGGCTGGGAGCCTTACATGGTGCTTGAGGGGATGCTGATGCGACTGACCGGGAAGGTTCAGGAAGGCCCGAACATCCTTGGCGTTGTAGACCTCGCCTGGACGGACAGCCTCCTCACGGGTGGGGCAAAGGATCCTGCGAAGTTCGTAAAGGAGTCCTCCTTCAACTACAGGGAGAGGCCAAAGGGGTACGTATGGAGGTACAGGGCGCTCTTTGACGACCGCCAGTACAAGAACCACGACCACCTAAGCCCCTACAGGAACTACGCCACCGTAGCCCTCGCCGTGGCCGCCACCTACTCCGCCAAGGGAAACAACGAGAGGGCGCTCAAGTTCTACGACCTCGCCAAGCTCTTCATAAGCGAGTTCTTGAGGCTTCAGGGTAAGGACCCCAACACCGATCCCCAGATGTTTGCCCTGGAGCTTTCCAAAGCGTACGTTTATGTTGAGATGGGTAAGTACGACGAGGCCCTCAAGGTCCTGAAGAAGTACTCCAACTTCCTGCCCAAGAACGAGAGGGAGTGGAGGGAGGCCCTCATATACTTGTACAAGGGCGACACTATAAAGGCCCAGGAGAAGGCCCTATCCCTCCTTGAGGGGATACCCCAGCCCGACCCCGTCTGGGGCCAGCACATAGACGCCGTCTACTCCCTCCTTAGCCCGGAGGACCTGACGGACATAACCCACAAGCTCTTCCTGAAGCAGCAGTTTGACCTCGCCCTCAAGCTCCTTGACAGGACCTCCATGCCCGACTCCGTCAAGATGTGGGTCTCCGGCCTGATAAGGGCTGTGCAACTTCAGGACCCGCAGGCCTTCGCCATCCTCGGGGAGCAGGCGCCCTTTGATACGACGGGTGCCGGTGAGTGGAAGGAGGAGCTGAAGCGGCTCTACGACGTCCTTGAGCAGGTCTATCTGCAACTCGGGGATACGACGATGGCGGAAAAGATGAAGAACTTCAAGCCGAAGGAGGAGGGTAAGAAACTCCCTCCGAGGGTACCGACGAGACCCCCGGTGGGGGGCGCGGCCCCGGCTTTACCCGGACTTAGATGATGGAGATACTGGGACTGAAACTGGGTCTGTACGACTTCGGGGAGGTGGCGCTAAGGGGAAGCCTCCTGGCGTCCCTCCTCGCCTTTCTCCTATCCCTGATGGGGAGAAGGAGGTTGCCAAAGGTACTCCTGGACGTGGCCGTATTGGGAGTGTTCGTCGCCTCCGGTATCCTCCTCTACGCCCTGATAACCTCCGATATGAGGCTGGTCTACATCCAGAACTACACCTCCAAGGCCCTCCCCCTCTTCTACAAGATAACGGCCTGGTGGGGTGGGCAGGCCGGCTCTCTACTCTTCTGGACCTTCATCCTCGGAGCCTACGCCCTCCTCTCTCTACGTAAGGAACCCCACCCCATCCTTACGGCCACGTTCTCCGCCGTAATGCTCTTCTTCCTCATAACCTCCGTATATGCGGCCAACCCCTTTGAGAGGACCCTTGACCCCGCCCCCGACGGTAAGGGCCTCAACCCCCTCCTCCAGAACGTATGGATGGCCGTCCATCCGCCTTCCCTCTACCTCGGCTACGTCGGTATGACCGTCCCCTTCGCCTACGCCCTTCTCGGCATATTCACAGGTTTTACGGACGAGGTCATACGGAAGATAAGGGTATGGCTCCTTGTGGCGTGGTCCCTCCTGACCTTCGGGATAGTCCTCGGCGGGAGGTGGGCCTACCTTGAGCTGGGTTGGGGAGGGTACTGGGCGTGGGACCCCGTTGAGAACGCCTCCCTCATCCCTTGGCTCACGGCCACGGCCGCCGTCCATACCTTCCACCTCGTCCGGAGAGGCACCCACAAGCTCTGGTTCTATAACCTCACCTTCGCCTCCTTCCTCCTCTCCATCCTCGGCACCTTCCTGACCCGAAGCGGCATCATAGAGTCCGTCCACGCCTTCGCCTTCTCCGACATAGGCAACTACTTCCTGACCTTCATAGGTATCGGGGTGGTCGTCTGGCTCCTAACCCTCGCATACCTCCTCACCTCCCCCAAACACAGGGGTATGCGGGCCAAGAGGGTGGCCTACCCTCCCTTCAGCCGGGGGTGGTACATAGACACGGGGAACTACCTCTGGATAGTCCTCACCCTGATAGTCCTCGGCGGGACCTTCTCCCCCATCTTCACGGAGATGATCGTAGGGACGCAGATAACGACGAAGCCGGACTTCTTCACCTACGCCACCGCCCCCTTCTGGGCCTTGGTGATCCTGGGGGTCGTCTCCTCCATCCTCGCCCCTTGGGACAGGGGGTACGTACCCCTGAAGGTGGTCCCCCTGGCCCTCTCCGTCCTCATCGCCCTCCTCCCCGTCCTCTTCGGACGGAACCTCTGGGCAGCCTTCGGCCTCCTCATCACCTCCTACGCCCTCTTCCTCCTCCTGGACAGGCTCCTCACCCTCGGTAGGAGGAGCCTCAAGGACTACGCCCTCCTCGCCCACGTCGGTGTGGCCATTACGGCCCTCGGAATAGTCCTCTCGTGGAACTACGGCCACCCGAAGGAGATGGCCTTCAAGGGCCAGGAGGAGAGGACCTTCTACGCCTTCAGGCTGAAACACCTCGGATGGCAGGAGTACAACGGTCCCAACTACGAGGCCGTCTATTCCGTCCTTGACGCCCGGCTCTGGCAGTGGGATTTGGGGGAGCTGCGGACGGAGAGGCGGAGGTACTTTGCCAGCGGTGAGGTGACGACGGAGCCGGGCATAAAGCCCCTG
>WGAN01000161.1 GCA_015494805.1 Caldifarciminota bacterium | reverse complement strand
GGCCCTTGATATGGAGATACACATAAGGCAGTCCTCCGACCCCTACTCCTGGCTGGCCTACGACGTCGCCCGCATGGCTGCCTTCCGCCGTGTGATAAACCTTGACGAGATAAGCCGCTACCTCGGGGACGCCTCAAGGCTTCCCCCACCTTCGCCTGCCATCCAGACCGCACCGGAACAGCAGGACGTCCCCGTGAGGGAGGACCCCTTAGAGCTCCTGCGCAGGAAGAATCCCACCGTGGCTGGGTACCTTTCGGACTCCACCTACGCCGTGGAGGGAGACACCCTTCACGTGGCCGTATCCAGTAAGATAGCCGCCCAGAAGATAGAGGCGGCCCAGGAGGACATAAGGGAAGCCTTCGGGGTGGAGCGGATACAGGTTCAGGTCAAGAAACTTCAGAACTACAGGGACCTCTTCAACGAGATAAGGAAAGACTGGCGGGAGGCCGACTGACCGGCCCTCACCCCTACAATCCCCCACCGATGGACACGAGGGAGAGACTCCTGAAGTTCGTTAAGGTGGTAAAGGGACTCTACGAGCACCTCGGTGAGGAGGAGGCGCCGGTAAAGCTCATGAAGAGGGTCAAGCGCCGCTCCCCGTTCCACGCCCTGATAACCACCATGTTGAGCGTTCGTGCCCGGGACGAGGTGACCCACAAGGTGGCCGCCGAGCTCCTTGAGAGGGCACCCACACCGGAGGCCCTGTGCTCCATGCCCCTTGAAGAGATAGAGAGGATCCTCAAACCCCTCGGGTTTTACCGTCAGAAGGCCCGGAACGTAAAGGAGGCCGCCTGTCGCATCGTCAAAGAGTACGGGGGAGAGGTGCCGGACACCCTTGAGGAGCTCCTGACTTTCCGGGGGGTGGGCAGGAAGGTGGCCAACATAGTCCTCTACAACGCCTTCGGAAAGCCGGCTGTGGGTGTGGATACCCACGTCTTCAGGATAATAAAGGAGAGATGGCAACTCCTGCCGGAGGCCAAAAAGCCGGAGGACGTGGAGAGGTTCCTCATGGAGAACCTGCCGAGGGAAATGTGGGGAGAGGTAAATCGCTATCTGGTAGGTTTCGGTCAGGCCATATGCAAGCCCGTCAACCCGAGATGTGAGACCTGCCCTCTCCGTGAGGAGTGCCCCTATGCCCGGAAAAGGCTCCGTCCTTAGAATTGGAAGGCGAATGAGGAGGATAACCGTCGTAGGGGCCGGCCTGGCCGGGAGCGAGGCCGCCCTCGTGGCCGCGAACATGGGCGTACAGGTGGACCTCTACGAGATGAGGCCGAAGAAGATGACCCCGGCCCACTCAACGGGCAGACCCGCCGAGCTGGTGTGTTCCAACACCTTCAAGTCCAGAGACCCCTACTCCGCCCCCGGTCTCCTGAAGGAGGAGCTTAGGCTCCTCAACTCCCCGCTCCTGAAGTTCGCCGAGGAGTGCGCCCTGCCCGGAGGTAAGGCCCTCGCCCTGGACCGCAACTGCTTCTCAAAGAGGGTGGAGGAGGCCATAGAGGGCCACTCCAACATCCGTTTCATCAGGGAGGAGGTGAAGGAGATACCGGACGGTATAGTGGTGATAGCCTCCGGCCCCCTGACCAGCGCCCCCCTCTCCGAGGCTATTGGCCAACTTCTGGGGGAGGAGTACCTGCACTTCTACGATGCCCAATCCCCCATAGTGGACGGCGACACCCTTGACTACAGCAAGCTGTACTTCAAGGACCGCTTCGGCCACGAGGACGAGGCCTACCTCAACGCCCCTATGACCAAGGAGGAGTACATGCGGTTCTGGGAGGCCCTGATAAACGCCGAGATACACCCGCCCAAGGACTTTGAGAAGGACGCCAAGTACTTTGAGGCCTGCCTGCCCATAGAGGAGATGGCCCGGCGGGGTCCGGAGACCCTCCTTTACGGCCCCCTGCGCCCGGTGGGCCTTGAGGATCCGAGGACGGGGAAACTGCCCTACGCCGTCGTCCAGCTCCGGAGGGAGGACAGGGAGGGGAAGGCTTGGAACTTGGTGGGCTTCCAGACCCAGCTCAAGTGGGGGGAGCAGAAGAGGGTCTTCCGTATGATACCGGGGCTTGAGAGGGCGGAGTTCTTGAGGTACGGGGCCGTCCACAGGAACACCTTCATCAAATC
>WGAN01000160.1 GCA_015494805.1 Caldifarciminota bacterium | reverse complement strand
ACGAGGTGGTGGGGGCCAACACCGGGCCGTGCTACACGTGTAAGATGTGCCGAAGGGGGAAGTACAACCTCTGCGAGAGGCTGAAGGAGAACATGGTCCTTGGGGCCTACGCCGAGTACCTAAGGCTCCCAGCAGCCGTCGTACGGACCAACCTCTACCACAAACCCCCCTCCCTACCCTTCAAGTACGCCCCTATGCTTGAGCCTCTCGCCTGCGTCATCCACGGCGTTGAGACCCTCAACTTAAAGGGATACGAGGAGGTGTTGGTGGTGGGGACGGGTTCAATCGCCTCCCTCTTCCTTCTCGTCCTCAAGCTCCTTGGCCACCGTACGGCCGTACTCGGTAGGAACCCGGAGAAGCTATCCGCCATCGCCGAAAACCTCAAGCCCGACGATGTCCTCACCTACAGAGATGCCATAGGCCGGTACGACGTTGTGATTGAGAGTACGGGAAAGGGTGAGGTCTGGGAGAAGGTGGTAGATTACACCGGCAAGGGGGGGAAGGTCCTGCTCTTCGGTGGCCTACCCTCCGGTACCTACGTACCCTTTGACGCCCACAGGCTCCACTACGACGAGATCCACCTCCTGACCTCCTTCCACCACACCCCTACTACCGTCAAGAGGGCCTTCAATATGCTCAAGGCCCACTGGCGGAAGGTCGCCTTCCTCGTATCCGGGGAGTTCCCCCTTGAGAGGATAGGGGAGGCCTTTAAGCTGATGGCGGAGGG
Organism: Caldifarciminota bacterium; assembly: GCA_015494805.1. GTDB lineage: Bacteria > Hydrothermota > Hydrothermia > LBFQ01 > LBFQ01 > JAADCS01. The sequence continues at coordinate 4,408 of WGAN01000160.1, read as the reverse complement.
GAAGGGCTTCAAGTACGCGATAAAGCCGTAGCACCTCTACGGATAGATTACCGGCTTAGAATAGACGTATGTTTGCGGTTCTCATCTCCGCCTTAACCACTACCCCCTCCTCCGGGGTCAGCATAGGGATAGTGTTGGGGGACCCTTCCGGTCTCTCTCTGAAGTTCTGGGGTGTGGGCAACAACACCGCCCTACAGCTCCACGCCGGAGGTGGGGGGTTCATCGCCCCGGCCAAGCTCGTCCTCTCCGGCTCCCTCCTCTTCCACACCGCCCTAACCCGTCAGACGCCCATAAACGGCTACATCGGGGCTGGGGTCTACGCAGGAATGCACGTTCGCCCCGCCGGAGACTACGGCATAATGGGTATCCAGATGCCCTTCGGTCTTGAGTTCATCCTTAGCGAGGCCCCCCTTGACATTTTCGTTGAAATCCCCCCCATCTTCTACTTCACCACCTACGGGGACGTAGGTTTCTCCCTCTCCATGGGTGTCGGGTTGAGGTTCCTCCTCCGTTGAGCCATGGCGAAGGTAACCACCCTAAGGGGCTTTCGGGACATTTACGGTGAGGACTGGGAGAAGTTCCGCAAGGTCTACGAGGTTTTCCGGGAGACCTTGGACCTCTTCAACTTCACGTGGATAGAAACCCCCATCCTTGAACGTCTGGAACTCTTCGTACGTTCCGTGGGCGAGGAGACGGACATCGTCCAGAAGCAGATGTTCTCCTTCAAAGACCGCGGAGGTAGGGACGTCGTGATGAGGCCAGAGGGAACGGCGGGAGTGGTCAGGGCCTTCGTGGAACACGGGATGGTGCCACCGAAGAAACTGGCGTACTTCGGCCCTATGTTCCGGGCGGAGAGGCCCCAGAAGGGGAGGTACAGGCAGTTCTACCAGATAGGGGCCGAGTTCATCGGGTACTCCGGCTACTTGGCCGACGTTGAAGGTGTATGGGCGGCCTACCTACCCCTCAAGTCCCTCGGTATAGACGTAGAGATCCTCCTGAACACCCTCGGTGGGGCCGATACCAAGCGGAGGTATTCGCAGGCCCTAAGGGAGTACCTGAAGGACAGGGACGACCTCTGCGACGACTGTAAGCGGCGAAGGGACACCAACCCCCTTAGGGTCCTGGACTGTAAGATAGACGGCCCTAGGTTAAACCCCCCGGACATCTTGGACTTCGCGACGGAGGAGGAGAGGGAGAACTTCCATAGGACGCTTGAGAAGCTTAAGGAGATGGGGGTACCCGTCCGTAGGGACCCCAACCTCGTGAGGGGCCTGGACTACTACACCGGCCTCGTCTTTGAGGTGAAGGCCAAGGGCTTGGAGGCCGCCCAGAGTACCGTCCTCGCCGGCGGCAGGTACGACAACCTCGTCGCCGACCTTGGGGGCAAACCCACCCCAGCCTTCGGATGGGCGGCCGGGGTGGACAGGATAGTCCTCGTTTATAGCGGGGAGTTGGAGCGGAGACCCCTGTACTTCGTCGTCCGCACGTCCGAGGACCTAAAGGAGTACGCCTTCTTCGTCCTAACGAGGCTACGGGAGGAGGGAAAGCGGGCCGATATGCTATACGAGAAGCGTAGCCTCAAAGCCCAGATGAGGTACGCCAACAGGGTGGGCGCCCGCTGGGTGGTGATAGTGGGAGAGGAAGAGTTCCGGAGGGGGATGTACCGCCTGAAGGATATGGAGAGCGGCGAGGAGAGCCTGGTACCCCTGTGAGGTGAGAGATGGACGTCTGGGACAGGGTCTTCGGGGAGGCCTTGAGGGTGGATAATATCCCTACGGGAGCTTCCCCCTACGCCCCGGTGTTCCGGAGGATAGGGAGGCTATCCATCGGGCGGCAGGTCTTCTACAGCCCGAGGAGGATATACGGGGACATAAGCGTCAGGTACTACGAGATGAAGGCGAGGGGGAAGGAGGTAAGGAAGGTGGTCTTCCTCTCCAAGGGGGAGCCGACCCTGGACGCCAACCTCGGAAGGGAGGCCAAGGCCCTGACATCCGCCGGCTTCCGCCTTGAGATCCTAACGTACGGGGCCATACTATGGAGGGAGGACGTGAGGGAGGACCTATCCCTCTTCCACAGGGTGGTGCTGGGGGTCGGGGCCGTGGGTGAGAAGGCCTGGAGGGAAATAATGAGACCCCACCCTCTCCTGAACTACGAAAAGGTCGTAGAGGGGATGGAGAAGTTTGCTAAGGGATACGGGGGTAGGTTGGACGCCGTAATCTGGGAGGTGGAGGGTACGGACGAGGAGGAGAGGGAACGGATCCGTCGCTTTCTTAGGCGACTCGGCGTACGGGGGACCTACACCGTGCGTCCCGAGGAGGACCCCCTTTCGGCCCTATAATACCAACCTGATGGAAACGGAGGTGGTGAAAAGGTTTGATTTACGCCAAATTTTTGAGCGAAAGCCGCCGCGGGAGGTTTATTTACGACCTTATAATTTTCACGCCATGAAGATAACGCGGCAGCGCGAAGTCATCTTTGAGATTCTTAAGAGAAACAGGAACCACCCCACGGCCTTGGAGATCTTTGATCAGGCCAAGAAGGTCCTTCCCGACATAAGCCTTTCCACGGTCTATCGTACCCTCAAGGACATGGTCGTCCACGGCGAGGTCCTTGAGATAAAGTTTGAGGGGGAGAGCAAGGCGAGGTACGACCTCAAGCGGGGGGACGACCACGCCCATTTCAAGTGTAGGATGTGCGGGAAGGTCTACGACGTCTCCCTCATGCTACCCTTGGACCTCGTGGGCTTCAAGGTTGAGAGGGTGGACGTGTATATCTACGGGCTGTGTCCCGACTGCGCTCAAAAGGAGGTTATGGCATGAAGAAGGGCATACACCCTACGTACTACGACGAGGCCGTCATACGGTGCGTATGCGGAAACGTTATCGTCACCGGCTCCACGAAGAAGGAGATACAGGTGGAGATATGCTCCGCCTGCCATCCGTTCTACACGGGCAAGCTTAAGACGGTCGTAGATACGGGAGGAAGGGTCCGGAGGTTCAAGGAGAAGTATGGTCTTAAGTAGCCTCCTCCTCGCCCAGGTGAGCGGATGGACCTTCGTGGACCCTAGGCAGAGAGGGCAGAGTGCCGGCAATCGGATGGGCTGGAGGATCCAAGTGGGGGCCTTTATCCACGTCAGGAACGCCGAGAGGCTCGCCCGCCGCCTCCGTAAGCAGATAGACCTGCCCATCTACATAGTGGTTGAACCCCCCTGGCACAAGGTCTTAGTGGGGGACTTCGTAGACAGGGAGGAGGCGGAGGAGTTCCTCCAGACCCTCAAGTCTCTGGGTTATACCGATGCCTTCGTTAGGGAGAGTCCGGTGAACGTTCAGAACGACGAGAGCGTCGGGGAGGGACCACCGGGCAACTGAAGAAAGTAGGAGGTACGAAGCTATGATAAAGGTTGGAGTTTTTGCAGATGTTGAGAACATTGTCGCCACTTTCCAGAATTTGAACTGGGAGGTGAGGTTTGACGAGATACTCCGCTACCTAAAGGACGTGTTGGAGGCGGAGGGTAAGACGATGTGGAAGGCCGTCGCCTTCGTCCCGATGAAGAAGGGGGACAGGAGGAGGGAGGGGCTGATAGGCGCCCTCTCCTTCCAGGGCTGGAGGGTCATAACCAAGATGGCCCACCGTCAGCCCAGCGGTGTCCTCAAGGCCAACATGGACATGGAGATGGCCATAGAGCTGCTCCAGACGTCCGACCACCTGGACGAGGTCGTCCTCATCACGGGCGACGGCGACTTCGTTCCGTTGGTGGACCTCCTAAGCAAGAAGGGGAAGAGGGTGTGGGTGATAGGGACCCGCAAAGGCTCCGTAGCGATAGAGCTGATACGGGTAAGCGACAAGTACACCAACATAACCGACATCTTAGACATAAAGGACGAGAACGGGGAGCCTCTCTACAGGGTCCTGCGGTTCCACCCTCGCACCTACAGAAACTTCCAGCCCGAAGGTGAGGAGCAGCACGGGTACGGTGAGGAAACGGAGGATTACAGGCACGGTGATTACGCCCCAAGGGAGTACGACTACGGGGAGTACGAAGGGGAGGGAGAGGAAGAGGTTTCTTGACGTTGAGGTACCGGAGGAGAGGATAGCCCGGTACCCCCGTCCGAAGGGCCGTTCAAAGCTCCTCGTGATACGTAGGCGACCTTTCTCCCTTGAGCATAGGATGTTTTACGAGCTGCCCGACGTCCTGAAGGCGACGGGAGAGAGGTTCGTCCTGGTTCTGAACGATACCCGTGTTATAAAGGCCCTCCTTCCTATGGTGAGGCCCTCCGGCAGGAGGGTGAACGTCCTCTTTGTGGAGAGGATCCCCGGAGGTTTTAAGGGAATGGCGAAGGGGAGGATGAAGGCCGGTTGGGTCCTCCGTACGCCCAAGGGGAGGGAGGCCAAGGTGGTGGGGAGGGAC
>WGAN01000159.1 GCA_015494805.1 Caldifarciminota bacterium | reverse complement strand
ATGGAGAGAGAGTACAACCCCCGCAGGATAGAGGAGAAGTGGCAGAGATTCTGGGAGGAGAGGAAGCTCTACAAGGCCCCGGAGCCGCCCAGACGCAAGTACTACGTCCTTGAGATGTTTCCCTACCCCTCCGGTAAGGACTTGCATATGGGCCACCTCAAGAACTACACCATCGGCGACGCCGTTGCCCGCACCAAGATGATGGAGGGGTACGACGTCCTCCATCCCATGGGTTGGGACTCCTTCGGCCTGCCGGCCGAGAACGCCGCCATAAAGTACGGTGTCCATCCGAGGGAATGGACGTACAAGAACATAGAGGGCTTCAGGTCCCAGCTCAAGATGATGGGCATATCCTACGACTGGGACAGGGAGTTCGCCACCTCCGACCCCGAATACTACCGCTGGACTCAAAGACTCTTCCTCCTGCTCTACGAGAGGGGGCTTGCCTACAGGAAGGGGGGATGGGTAAACTGGTGTCCCACGTGTAAGACCGTCCTTGCCAACGAGCAGGTGATAGATGGGAAGTGCGAGAGGTGTAAGACGCCCGTCGTAAAGAAGAGGCTGACGCAGTGGTACTTCAAGATAACGGCCTACGCCGACAGGCTCCTTGAGGACCTGAAGAAACTTGAGGGACACTGGCCGGAGAGCGTCATAAAGCAGCAGAGGAACTGGATAGGCAGAAGCGAGGGGACGGAGATTGTCTTTATGGAGGGGGATCTGCCCATAAGGGTATTCACTACGAGGGCCGACACCCTCTTCGGCGTGACCTTCCTTAGCATTGCCCCCGACGGCCCCGTAATTGAGGAGATCCTCAAGAGGGTATCCCCGGAGGTAAGGGGGAGGATAGAGGACTACATCCAGAAGGCCCTACTCACCTCACCGGAGGAGAGGACGAAGAGTAAGACGGGGGTATTCACCGGCCTGTACGCCACCCACCCCTTTACTAAGGAGAGCGTACCCATCTTCGTAGCCGACTACGTCCTCGGTGAGTACGGCACCGGCGCCGTCATGGGGGTACCCGCCCACGACCAGAGGGACTACGAGTTCGCCCGTCAGTTCAACCTCCCCATAAAGGTCGTGATATTCCCGCCCGACAGCGACCCGGAGGCGATGGAGGAGTTCATAAACGCCACCTGCGAGGAGACGGACAGCGAAGACTTCACCCTTGAGTACAGGGGAAAGAGGTACAGTTGCCGGATGAAGAGGGCCTACGAGGGGAAGGGGATCCTTAAAAACTCCGGGGAATTCACCGGCCTAACCTCCGACGAGGCCATCAGGAGGATAGGGGAGAGATTGAAGGAGATGGGACTGGGAGGCCCCACCGTCTCCTACCGCCTCAGGGACTGGCTCGTCTCCCGCCAGAGGTACTGGGGGGCGCCCATACCCGTCGTCCACTGTGAGAGGTGCGGGGTGGTACCCGTACCGGAGGACCAGCTACCCGTACTTCTGCCCGATATTGAGGACTTCAAGCCGAAGGGGAGGTCCCCCCTTGAGAACGTCCCGGAGTTCATAAACACCACCTGCCCGAAGTGCGGAGGCCCCGCCAAGAGGGACCCGGACACGATGGACACCTTCGTGGACTCCTCCTGGTACTTCCTCCGCTTCACCGACCCCCACAACGACCGGGAGATGTTCTCCCCGGATAAGGCCAACACCTGGATGCCCGTGGATCAGTACATCGGAGGGGCAGAGCATGCCACCAAACACCTCATATACGCCCGCTTCATAACCAAAGTCCTTTACGACGCCGGCCTCCTGAAGTACGACGAGCCTTTCTCCAACCTCTTTACCCAGGGCCTCGTCCTGATGGGGTTCTGGTGGTGCAAGACGTGCAACCGAAAGATAGAGGAGGACGAGGTCTACGACATCTACGAGGAGGGGAACGAGAAGAAGGGGTACCACGACACCCCACAAGGTAAGCACGAGGTGGTCTGGCTCGTTGAGATGATGTCCAAATCCCGCGGGAACGTCGTACCCCTCGGCCCCTTCGTGCGGGAGTACGGGGCGGACGCCGCCCGCATAGCCATACTCTTCGCCGCCCCGCCGGAGCAGGACTTTGAGTGGACCGACGCCATAAAGAGGTCGGCGATCAACTTCCTCAACCGGGTTTGGCGCACCTTCTACGCCCTGAAGGAGGCCGGGATAACCCCGAAGGCGGAGCCGGACACCGCGAAGGATAAAGACCTCCTCCTGCTGGCCAACCGCACCATCGCCGGTGTGAGGGAGGATCTGGACCGCTTCAAGTTCAATACCGCCCTGTCCAAGCTGATGGTGATGCTCTCCGAGCTGAAGCCGGAAAAGTACTCCCCCCACAACCTCGGTTGGGCCTTGCAGGTCTTCGTCAGGCTCCTGGCTCCCTTCGCCCCCCACCTCGCCGAGGAGCTTTATCACGAGTTCGGCATGGACTCGCTCTTCGGTAAGGAGAGCGTCTTCAGGGTCCCCCTGCCGGAGGTTGTCAGCGGGGTTGAGGAGGAGGAGGTGAGTATCGGGGTGCAGTTCAACGGTAAGACCCGCGGCAGCATAAACGTACCTAAGGACGCCGACGAGGAGACCGTCCTCAACCTCCTGCGGGAGCATCCGAAGCTGAAGAGGTACCTTGAGGGCAAGGAAATAAAGCGGGTGATATACGTTCCGGGGAGGTTGATAAACGTCATAGTGGGCTGACCGGTGGGGGCGGTATTCGAACCGCCCCCCTTAAAATCGTACCCTTGATAGAGCTGAAGAAACTGAAGAAGTACTTCGGAAATTTGAAGGTGTTGGACGGCATAGACCTGAAGGTTCCGACGGGGGATACGGTGGTCGTCCTCGGTAGGAGTGGCGTTGGCAAATCCGTCCTCCTCAAATGTACGGTTGGCCTCATAAAGCCGACGTCGGGAGAAGTGTGGGTCAAGGGGGTGAGGGTGGATAGGGCGGACTGGGATACCCTAAGCCGACTGCGGAAGAGGTTCGGCTACGTCTTTCAGGGGGCGGCCCTCTTTGACTGGATGAGCGTCCTGGAGAACGTTATGCTTCCCCTCGTGGAGTCGGGGGTGAGGGTGAAGGAGGCACGGGAGAGGGCTATGGAGGCTCTGGAGCATGTGGGACTTCGGGACGCCTACGCCAAGTACCCTTCGGAACTCTCCGGCGGTATGAGGAAGAGGGTGGGGATAGCGAGGGCGATAGTGGTGGACCCGGAATACATCTTCTACGACGAGCCTACGAGCGGCCTGGACCCCATGACCTCCCGGCTAATATACGACCTGATGGAAAAGTTGGACGAGGAGTTGGACGCCACCACCGTCATAATCTCCCACGACGTCGTCCTCGCCAAACGCTTTGGCAAGAGGGTGGTCTTCCTTGAGGGGGGTAAGATAGCCTACGACGGCCCCATATCGGAGGCTCACAGATCCCCGGAGTTCCTGCGATTCCTCGGTGAGGAGTTGGTCTCCCTCCTCTGAAATAGGGCGGAGGCCACCACCATAACCATCACGGCCTCAAACTGAAAACGGAACCGCATATTTTCCCGCCTCTCAAACGCCGTATGGACGGCCAAGAGGTAGAGGAGGAGGACGGATAGGGTGCCGTAGGCCGGGTCCTTCAGGAGGCGGGGCAGGAGTAGGAGGAAGGCCAAAATCAGGAGGAGGACGGTTATCCCCGGAAACTTGAGGCCAGCCCATCCGTAGAAGAGGTCGTAGGTAAAGAGGAGGGGTTTCAGGCTTCCAAAGATGCGGAGGTTTTTGTCGTTGAATATGAGGTGGAAGCGACCCATATACACGTATGCGTAGGGGGGATAGGTGAAGTTCTTGAGGGCGGAGAGGACAGCCCTAAGGTAGATGTAGGGGTAGTGGAGGAAGAGGCGGAGGTTGTCCTTGAGGAGGAGACGGGAGGCGAGGGGATAGACGGCGTGGTTGTAGTTGTGGTCCCCGGTGGTAGGCTCGTAAAGGGAGTCAAGGACGACCACACCGGTGCGACTCCTGAAGCCGAGCATATCGGCATACACCTCCGGCGGGGAGAAGGGGTAGGTGGTCATAAGGGCGGAAACGATACCCTCCTCGTGGAGCCTTTTGAACCTCTCCTCACCCCACCCCGGCATGTTCCACACCAGGCGGGTGATGTTCATCCCCGTCCAGCTCGTTGATGAGAAGGTGCCGAAGAGGGCGTAGTTTTTGAGGTACCAAAGGAAGGTCGGGAGGGAGGCCATAAGTAGGGCGAAGAGGACGACCTTCCACCTGTCCCGGAGGTACCAGAACATCGCCCCACCGATGAGGGCGAAGAGGACGAGGTGGTAGCTCGTGCGGAGGAGGGTCAGAAGTGTCAGGACGGAGAGGGCGAGGATAAGGCGACGGAAGGTGGGCCTCCGTACGGCCCTTACTAAGAGGAGGGAGAGGAGGGAGGTAAGGAACAGTACGGGGTAGGTGTAGAAGTACCACGTCTCGTACAGGAAGGAGGAGGGGTTGAGGACGAAGACGACGGCAACGATTACGGCCGAGAGCCACCTGCGGAGACCGAGGGACAGGCCGAGGAGGTAGAGGAGGAAGGTCGTGAGGAAGCCCATAGACAGGTAGAGGAGGTCAAGGAATAGGGTAGGGGAGGGGAGGCGGAGGGCGAAGGCCGTCAGGAGGTTGAAGAGGGGGGGTTGCATGTGCATGTACCATACCGAGGTCAGGGGGGCCTCCCGGAGCCAGGCCGGGTCCAAGAGCTGCCAAGCCCAGTGGAGGGAGGAGGTGTCAAACTCCATCCCCAGAACGACCCTCAATAGGAACCTCGTCCCGGCGAAGAGGAGGAGCAGTAGAAGGGCGTAGGGGTCCCTCATTACGGGAGGATCACCGTACCGGCCTCTCCCCTCTCGGCCTCGGTCAGGTACTCCGGTGAGGTTATAACTACCCGCTTACCTCCACCCCTTAGGAAGTCTATGGCCGCCTCAACCTTGGGGAGCATACTGCCGGGAGCGAAGTGGCCTTCCTTGGCGTACCTCTCAAGCTCCTCTACCCGTACCTTCCGCAACGGTTTCTGGGAGGGTTTGCCGTAGTTTATATAGACGTAGGGAACCTGCGTCAGTATGTAGAGGGCATCCGCCCCGATCTCCTTGGCAAGGAGGGCGCTCGCCCTGTCCTTGTCTATGACGGCGGAGACGCCGGAGAACTTACCGTCCACCGGTACCCCACCCCCTCCGACGGCTATAACTATCACCCCTACCTCCGCGAGGGCGCCCACTATCCGGGAGTTGAGGACCTTCAAAGGCCGCGGGGAACCGACGACGAGCCTCCACCCCCTGTTGGCGTCCTCTTTAGACTGTAGGCCGGTCAGGATGGAAAGCTCTTGGGCCTTCTCGCGGGAGAGGAACTCCCCGATGGGTTTCTCCGGATTCTTGAGGGCGGGGTCGGAGGGGGAAACCTCAACCAAGGTCACTAGGGTGGCGATCTCCCTATCCAGCCTCAACTCCCTTAGGACCTTCCTAAGGGCCTGCTCAAGGATGTAGCCTATCCATCCCTGGGTGGAGGCCGTAAGGGCGTGCAGGGGGTACATCGGGTAGCGGTCCCTCGTAAGGAAGTGCCTCATGAACTCCATCCCCACCTGCGGCCCGTTGCCGTGGGTTATCACCACCTTCCTGTCGGGGGAGAAGAAGCCCGCCTCCGCCAGCCTACGGAAAGTTAGAAGGGCGTTCTCGTAGTGGGTCTCGTAGTCAAACCCTTCCCCCTTCCTCCGGAGGGCGTTTCCTCCGAGGGCGACTACGACCTTCATCTAACGTAGGCCAGACCTATTACGTGCCTGTCCCCGAAGAGGCCGAGCGGGTTGTAGGTGTACGCGAAGGTGAAGTTGCGGTAGTTTATGCCGAGGAGGAAGTACATTCCGGCTATCCTGTCCCGCCCGTACCCACCGTACAGGGAGGAGTAGTGGGAGTCGTACCCTACCTTGAAACGAAGGAGGGGGTACTCAAGGCCAAAGGCGAAGGAGACGGCCGGACCACCTACGGAGTAGTACGCCCCCTGGAGCTGGCCCACTACGTGGGAGTACCTGGCTTCTCCGCCGGCGTAGGCCCTGAAGGACGTCCGGGTACGGTAGGGGCCAACGGGTAAGACCTCGTACCCTACGCCGTCTATTACGGCGTATCCCTTCAGGTAGCCCCATTCCTTCCGTACGGACCTCTCGGCGGAGGCTACGGCGGCCAGCGCCACCCCCCTGAATTCTGGGGATAGGGAGACGTACCTCAAGGAAGGCCCCACCTTGAGATTGAAACCCCTGATGGTCAAGGCGTAGAGTCCGTCCAAAGCGACGAAGTTGGCCGTGAATACCCCAAGGGAGTCCCCGTTCTCGTCCGTATGGGCCATCGTCCCGGAGGTGAAGAACTTCAACCTCATACCGTACCTGTTGTAGTTGCCGCCGAGCGACCCGCCGTAGGTGCCAGCGGCGTAGTTGAAGACAGACGAGTAGAAGGTGTAGTCCGGGAAGGCCCTCCCCTCTATCTCCCACGGGGAGTAGCCGAAGTTAAAGACGTCGTAAGCGTAGCCTATTAAGAGGAGCATGAGCGTATTCTAACGGGGTTGCGAACTCACTTTCGTCAGACCTACGGTCGTCCAGTCCCCCTCCTTTCCTATGAGGACGGTTACGCCGTTCTTCCACGAGAGGAAGATCCCGTCCTCTTGGGTGGCCTTTACGGCGGGGTCGCCGAACTTCCCGATGTAGTACTCCATCACCTTCTGGGGGGAGTCCTTCGTCCTCATAGCCACGGCCTTGTTGCCCAGGTTCTCGTAGGTGGCGTCCACCTTGGCCCCCGGATAGAGCATATCCTTCATTTCTCCCCCCACCTCCACGCTCTCGCCGTTCCCCACATTCACCTTAACCCCCGTCTGGGTCTCTATGGCTTTCTTGGCGACCTCCTCCGTAACCTTCTCCGCCACCTTCTGCTGGCACCCTCCGGGCATGCAGGAGAGCGACAAAAGGGTAAGTAAAACGAACATCCGCCTCATCACCGTTATTCTAAGGAAGTTTTTGAACTTCCGCGTACCCCGAAGGTGCAACTCTTCGTAGGAGTCGGTGTATCCCCTAATGAAATCGGTATTCGCCGGGATACACTGCGGGTATCTCCAGTGATGATTTGCAACAGGTAAAGGACCTTTAGATGGTAGGTTATTGATCCCCATTTCAACAGTTTCGTGGAAAATTTTAACATTGACAACCATACACCGTTCGTGGGTACAATTCGTCGCTATGTTGGGTATCCTGATAAGCACCTTTCTACCCCAGCGGTCGGCATACGTATCCTGGGAAGTCTTCAACGGTACCCCCCTCAATACCTCCGTCCAAACCCTTAGGGGGGACTTCTCCGGTGGGTGGAGCGTCAGATGGCGGCCACCCTTTACCAGCGACGGCTCCTACGAGGGCTACGGCCAGTTCAGCATAGCCGACGTGGATGGCGATGGCCACAACGAACTGGTGGGCAACTACAACGAGTACGTCGTCGTCCTCAACGGCACTACGGGGGCATTAGAATGGCAGTTCCGCAGGTCTATGCCCGTAATAAGGTCTCTGGCCATAGGCGACATAAACGGCGACTCTGCCAACGAGGTTATAACGGACGACGAGAGGCTCGGTCCCCGTCAGGTCGTGGCCCTAAGGGGTGTGGATGGTACCGTCCTGTGGAGGACGGACGTAAATGGGGCTATGTACTCCTCGCCAAAGATAGGCGACATAGACGGGGACGGTACAGCCGAGGTGGTGATAGGGACGGACGCCGGTACGGTCTACGTCCTCAACGGCAACGATGGAAGCACAGACTGCACCTTCTCAACGGGAGGAGCGGTCAGGTCCACCGCCGCTCTGGCCAACGACCGGATAGCGATAGGGAGCTTTGACAGCACCGTCTACGTCCTTGACGGCACCTGCAACCTAGTATGGAGCTATAGGACGGGCGGCCGGGTGTGGTCCAGCCCCATCCTCGTTGACATCAACGGGGATACGATTAAGGACATCGTCGTAGGTAGCGGGGACGGCCACGTCTACGCCATCAACGGCTCCACGGGTATCCTCCTCTGGTCCTATGACCTCGGGTGCGAGGTCCGATCTGCCCCGGCTCTGGCCGACATAGATTGGGACGGAGATCTGGAGGTGGTGGCCGGAGATACCTGCGGCCATCTGGTCAGCCTCCGAGCCATAGACGGTACGGTGGATTGGGATACGACCCTACCCTACGGCATATACCCCTACGGCTCCATAGGTCTGGCGGATCTTCTCCCTTCCTCCTACGGGTTAGAGATCCTCGTCCTGACCGAGACCTCCTCCGCCTACTCCCACAACTACACCTTCCTTCTCTCCTCCGACGGTTCGGTTATCCGGACCTTCCCCAATTACGGGGACGGCTTCGCCCTCGGCGACGCGGACGACGACGGCTGTACGGAGGTCTATCTTGAGTGCGACGGCTGTAGCGATGGCAAGGACGTCCTCTACGACTCCTCTACGAACAACAGCAGTTGCGGCCCGGTGGGTGAGGGAGATGACCTCTCCGTCGGCGATGGCATAGGTACGGCCAAGGGTAAAGGGGACGGGGTGACCTACGACATCTCCGGTAGGAGGGTCTCCGGAGGTAAGGGTATCCGCTTCATCAGGAAAGGCGGGAGGTGGAGGAAGGTCATCCGCTGACGGCGTTATAATTCCGTCCTCCGCCACCCTAGCTCAACCGGTAGAGCGGCTGATTTGTAATCAGCAGGTTGGGGGTTCGAGTCCCCCGGGTGGCTCTTCGGCGTTAGAATGGGGATGTGAAGAGGTTGCTCCTCGTCGCCGCACTGGTGGGGATGGGGTGCGCCACCACCCAGGAGTTGGAGGAAAAGACGGTGGAGTACGCCTTCTCTCCGGACTTCAACCTCAAGAGGATATACGTCCTCGCCGTAGTACCCTCCGTAGGGGCAGACACCTCCGATTCCCTCGCCAGGCAACTCCTCAAAGAGGTCTCCGGGAAGGTCTATCCCATCCTCGTAGGCGAGCTTATGAAGGTCCCGGCCTTTGACATCGTGGAGAGGAGGGACATAGACGAGATATTGGAGGAGTTGGAGTTCTCGCACTCCCCATACGTTATGAGGGAGAAGGCCCCCAAACTGGGTAGGCTGTTGGGGGCCGACCTCGTGGCCTATTTCACCGTACTGGACGTGGACCGAATAGTCTATCCCTTCGGGGATTCGGAGGTAGGTTGGAGGTACCGCCTGACGGGTTCCCTCAAGATAGTGAGCGTTGAGACGGGGAAGCTCCTCTATCAGGCCACAGCCACGGCCGAAGGTGCCGACCCCGTAGCCGTCGTATCGGAGGTGGTGAGGAAATGCGTCTATCCCCTCAAAGGGTTGAGGATGGCGAAGTAGAGGAGGATGGCCACCACACCCAACACCGCCCCCACCTTGAGGTCGTACAGGAACCTTACGAGGAGGGAGAGGTGAAGGAGGAGGACGGGGACGTACAGGGCGGGTGAGAACCTCACCCTTAAGCGGAGGATGGCCGGGAAGATGACGGGGGCGTGGGCGAAGATCATACTGAAGACGAAACCGAGGGTAACGGTGTGGATACGGAGGTCGTAGGGGAGGTTCAGGATCCAGGCCACACCCCCAAGGAGTAGCCAGACGTACCCAAGGAGGAGGGTGATGGCGACGAAGCGGATGAGACCCCCAGCCCGGACGTTCCGTGTGGCGACGTCGTAGTACAGGAGCCAGACGGCCAGTAGGAGGTAAGAGAGGCCCACTACGGTGCCGGAGCCGAGGAGGACGCCTAAGACGGAGAGGGAGACGGGTACGTAGAAGGTCGGCACGACCCCCCTCTTGGGGATGAGGAGGATGGACAGCTCCAGCCTCTCACCGGCGATGGTCAGGACGAGGAAGAGGAGCCAGTAGTGGAGTACGTAGTTGATGGGGAAACCGAGGGCGTAGAGGAGGTTGCCGACGGCGAGGAGGAGCGCCCCCAGGCCCATCACCACCCACTGGGGCCTGTGGCCGTAGTTGAAGAGGAGATACGCGAAGACACCCACCACGACCACGGCCCCCACCGAGGCCAGGAGCATAAAGGTAGGGGAGTAGAAGGAGAGGATGGACCCAACGAAGAGGAGGGGAGGGGCGAGGTAGGACCACGCCCTCCTTATGGCAACGGCCCTCTCAAGGGCTATCAGGCTCCCCAGAAACCCGACCACCATAACCTGGGCGTGGTGGAGGGCTACACCGGAACCCGGTAGGTCAAACCCCGCCCTTACGAGGGCGAGGTGAAGGCCCAGAAGCATAGACAGTACCGCCGCCGCGACGAAAGGAAAGTTAACCCTACTCACGAAGTCAGGATTCTAAGCACGGAGGACGGTTCAGGCCCCCGACCGGGGGCCTGAAGTTGAGTCACTTCTTTATCCGGAAGAGGTCCTCCGTCCTCTTCGCCTTTTTAAGGACGTCCATAGCCCGTTTGAAGACGGGATCGTACTTGAGGAAGACCCTGTACCTACCCTTCTCTCCGAAGTACTGGTAGGCGATCTCGGAAAGGAGGAGACGCTTGAAGTCCTCCTTGGCCTCATCAAAGCGGCAGTCGGAGAACTCCAGGTCGGCCTTACGGAGGGCCTTTTTGAAGTCCTCCAGATCCCTGTCCGTCAGGACTATGTCCTCCGGACGCTTGGGCTTCCTGTGGGTGCTGGTGTACTTCGTAGCCCAGTTGGAGATCACTCCCTTGGCCTCCGCCTTCTGTACGAGTCTCGGCAGAACGTGGGGTTTGACGTAGATGTCGGGGGCTATACCTCCCCCACCCTTTATCGGCCGTTTCAGTATCTTGGTGAAGTAGGTGTTGGTGTCCTTCTCTATATCGCCGAGCTTACCCTTGTGAATGGAGCGACCGGAGGGGGTGTGGTAGCGGGCTATGGTCAGACGCAACGTGTAGTCGTGGGGGAGGGTGAAGATCCGCTGGACCGTCCCCTTACCGAAGCTGGTGTCCCCCACTATCAAGGCCCTGTCCCAGTCCTGTAAGGCCCCCGCCACTATCTCCGAGGCGCTGGCCGAACCGCCGTCTATCAGGACCACCACCGGGGCATCCTCCGGGAAGACCATATCCCCCTCGCTGTAGAACCTCTCCTTACTGTCGGGAATCCTCCCCTCGGTATATACCACCAACTTACCCTCACCGAGGAAGTACCCCCCTATAAGGAAGGCCTGCCTCAAGAGTCCTCCGGGGTTCCCACGGAGGTCAAGGATGATCTTCTTCGCTCCCCTGTTTTTGAGAGCCACGAGGGCTTCGCGCACCTTGTCGGCCGCATCCTCCTGGAAGGAGTTCAACTTGACGTAGCCGACCCCGTCGCCAAAGAGGCCGTAGTAGGGGACGGCCTTGAGGACGATCTTATCTCTCGTTATGACGAAGGTGAGGGTGTCGTTTATGGCGGGGCGATATACCGTCACCTTCACCTTGGTACCCCTCGGCCCCCGGAGGTGCTTGGAGACCTTATCCACCTTCCAACCCAGTACGGAGGTGTCGTTTATCCGGATAATCCGGTCGCCGGGCTTGAGACCTGCTCTCCAAGCCGGCGTACCCTCAAAGGGTGAGATGACTACGACGAAACCGTTCCTCTCGCCGATGGTCATACCTACCCCCTCGTAGGAGCCTTCGGTACTCTCCATCAGCCTCTTGGTCTCCTCCGGTGTTAAGAGGTCGGAGTGGGCGTCAAGGGAGAGCCGAACCATCCCCTTGGCGGCGTTCTCAAGGAGTTTGGTGGGTTTCACCTCAACGACGTAGTACTTCTTGATGGTGTTCAGGGCGGCCACAAGGACGTCCGTCATCTCGCTGAAGGTCAGACTTCCCTCCCCCTCCCTGGAGCTTTGGGCGAAGAGGGTCAGGCCGTACCCGAAGGAGGTACCGAGTACGAAGGCCATCACCAACAGTAAAAAGGTCTTAAACCGTCCCATAGGCGGCCATTTTACCGTCGTAAGGTAGGGCCTTCAACTGGATGCGCTGGTGTAGTACCTTAGGGCGAACCTCCAGAAGAGCCTTGAGAGTAGGAAGAAGATCGCCGCCATCACCACACCTAAGGCCACGTAGAAGGGGGTACCCTTACCGAGGAAGGTCTCGGCGGGGACCGTCGTTAGGAAGGCGACGGGTACTACGAAGGTCATAAAGAATCGGTAGAGGACGGGGTAAGCCGTCATCGGGAACCTGCCGCCCTCAACCACGGCCTTGAGGACGTAGGTGACGTTGTAGATCTTCACGAACCAGATGCTCAAGGTACCCAGCATAAACCACAGGCTGTAGAGGATGAGGAGGCCGGAGAGCAGCGGAACGAGACCGTAGATGAGGGTAACGTAGGGGATGCCGGCCGATTTGACACCGTAGATGATGAGGGCCAACCCCATAAGGATGCTCGGTACCCCCCAAAGGGAGACGTAGCGGGTTGAGAGCCAGAACTGGCTGTCTATGGGCTTGAGGAGGATGAAATCAAGGGTGCCGTTCTGTACATGCTCAACTATGCGGTTGAGGTTGGGGTTGAGGACGCTCTGGGAGAAGCCCTCAACTACGGTAAAGACGCCAAGGATTACGACGACGTCGTTCCACGCCCACCCACCGAGCGTACCACCGTCCCGGTAGAAGAAGGATAGGGTGAAGAGGCCCCCGACCGCGTTCCCAACGCTGGTCAGGGCGGATAGGACGAAGTTCAGCCTGTACTCCATCTCCGCCATAACGGACGTCTGCCAGAACAGGAACAGGAGCCTTAGGTACCTCAAACTCCCGATTGTACGGGGGATAGGTGAGAGGAACGGCACTTTATATTTCCCAGAGGCTGATCCAACCTTCCACAGGGGGCCGTTAAAACGTAAGGTTTCTCGTATTGCGGGTCTCAAATTGGGCTACAGGGATGCCGTTGGAATCCCAAGTGAATGGGACATCGTGGGAGATACCCATAGAATTGTGTAATGGGAAAAGGAGGTAGAAAGATGAAGAAGAGAAGAGGAAGGAAAAGGAAGATGAGCAAAGAAGAGGAGAGGATGAGGGAGATGGCATATGAGATAGTGGAGGGGGTAGGGTTTGAGAAGGCGATAAAGCT
>WGAN01000158.1 GCA_015494805.1 Caldifarciminota bacterium | reverse complement strand
GGCGTAGCGCAGCCTGGTTAGCGCGCTTCCTTGGGGTGGAAGAGGTCCCGGGTTCAAATCCCGGCGCCCCGACTTACGCCCGCGTAGCTCAGGCGGTCAGAGCGCGTCCTTGGTAAGGACGAGGTCGGCGGTTCAAGTCCGCCCGCGGGCTTTTCTCCCTTTATGAAGGTCGGAGTTCTCGGATTTCAGGGTGATTACGAAGAGCATGCCGCCATCCTTAAGGGCTTAGGGGCCGAACCCCTCTACGTCAAGCTCCCGGAGGACCTCACTCTCGTGGATGCCCTGGTGTTCCCCGGTGGGGAGAGTACCCACTTCGCCCGCATCCTGAAGAAGTACGGCTTCGTTGAGGCCCTCCGCGGGTGGGACAGGCCCATCCTCGGCACGTGCGCCGGTCTGATAGTCCTCGCCAGCGAGGTGATAGACGACGACCCCGGCTTGACGCTGGGCAAGGTCAATATCAAGGTGCGTAGGAACGCCTACGGCAGGCAGAAGGACAGCTTTGAGGCCCCGGTTAGGGTGAAGCTCGGCGGAGAGGAGAGGGAGATAACCGGGGTCTTCATAAGGGCGCCTAGGATCGTAGAGGTGGGAGAGGGTGTGGAGGTGGTCGCCACCCTCGGCGACGGTGAGCCGGTGGGTGTCCTCCAGGGGAACGTCCTCGCCCTAACCTTCCACCCGGAGCTTTCGGGGGACGACCTGTTCCACCGTTTCCTCCTTGAGATGGCAAAGGCCTCATCCCGTTAATTCTTCCCTCTCCATGAGGTCGGTGTAGCGGGGGCAGGTGCGTTTCAACTCCTCGTGGTTGCCGTCGCATACGATCCTCCCCCCTTCCATAACCAACACCCTCCTGCCCCATAGGGCGGTACTCCTCTTGTGGGCTACCACTATCAGGGTTATACCCTCCATCTCCTCAAGGAGTCTCCTCAAGGCGGCTTCGCTCTCCGAGTCAAGGGCGCTCGTCGGTTCGTCCATCAGTAGGAGGGAGGGCTTCCGCCTTAGCACCCGCACTATCCCTATCCTCTGCCTCTCACCCCCCGACAGGGCGTCCTTCAGATTTACGACCGGCTCGTCCAACCTCCGGAGGAGGTGGGAGAGGTTCAGCCTACCCATAAGCCCCTCCGCCCCCTCCCCGACGTTCTCCTTAAGGGTGCCGTCAAAGATATAGACCTCCTGCGGTACGTATCCCACCACCTCCCGCCATTTGAAGAGGTCGTACTCGTAGAGACTCCTTCCGTCCAATAGGACCTCCCCCTCGTCGGGCCTTACGAAACCGGCGAGGACGTCAAGGAGGGTACTCTTCCCGGCCCCCGATCGTCCTATTACGGCGATCCTCTCCCCCCGCCCAACCTTCAGGTGGGGGACGTCAAGGACGAGGTTCCCGTCGTACCTGACCTTTACGTTCCGAAGCTCCAACGTCCTCCAGTCGCTTGGGTCCAGACTCCCCCACCTCTCCTCCGGTAGGTTCAGAAGTTCCCTCAACCTCTCGTAGGAGGACCTCGCCGTGTTTATATAGGCTATGCTCTGGAAGATGAGCTTGAGGGGGCGGATCATAGAGAGGGAGGCCGCGAGGAAGACGATGAAGGCGTCCGGCTCCACCACCTTGGCCTTGAATATGAAGTATCCGGCGAGGAAGAGGATCAGGGCGGCGCTCAAGCCCACGAGGGTCTCCGAGAGGATGGGGGCGAGGGCGGCCGAGAACTCCAACTTTACGAACTGGAGGTAGAGCCTCCTTGAGTACTCGGCGAAGCGGTTGAGGACCTCCCCGACGGCGTTTAAGGACTTTATGACCTTTATCCCCTCAAAACTCTTGGAGAGGTAGGCGGAGAAGTCCCCCAGGGAGGCGAGGGCTTTGGCCGACCTCCTCTTTACGATGCGGGAGACCGCCCATCCGAGGAGGGAGGCCGATAGGAGGATGCCCCAGGCGAAGACGCTCAAGACGGGGGCGGAGGTCAGGGCCAGACCGGCGAAGACGAGGAGGTTGAACCCCTCCCCCAACAGGTTGCCGATGCCGTCCCTTACGGCCAGCTTGATGTAATTGACCTCACCCGTGAGGCGGGAGACGAGGTCCCCCACCCTGACCCTCCTCAAGGAGGAGACGTCCGCCCTCATTACGGCGGCAAAGGCTCTATCCCTTAGGTCCTTGGCCACCATCTCCATCAGGGCGAGGATGGAGAGCTTCTTGGCCGAATTTACTATCATCTTGCTAATGAAGATGGAGGCGACGAAGAGGGAGAGGTTCCTTAGAGCCTCGTACTTGTCGTCAAGGAGGACGTAAGATTTGAGCCAACCTTGAAGGGGAGAGACGGCCTTGAGGGCCGGTATTAGAGAAGTTCCTGACGTACTACCAAGGAGGACCCTTAAGATTACAGGGAGAATGGAGAGGGAGAGACCCTCAACTACAGCGTACAGTAGGCTGAAAACGGCATAAAATAGGAAGAGGAGGAGGTACCTCCGCACGGGTAGGTATTAAAAGGCCGAAAGGTACCCCCTCCCCATCGCATCACTTACACTGGACCTCTACGGTAATCGGGCGGATCGTGACTATGGATGTGAAGATACCTATGATGACGTCATCCACGCCTATGTACCTCTTCACCCTGACCTCCTGATTGCAGCTGGCGACCATATCGGCCGTGGAGTTGTTGGTGAGGGGGATGAGGCCCCACAGGGCGTACCAGACCTTCTTCTTGGCGACCGTGGGCAGCATCGTACCCTCCTGAGCGAGCTTCACCTCCTTACCGGGAGGAGTATCCACCACCACGGTGGCGCACCCACCTAAGAGCAGAGCGAGGAGACCGGCAAACAGGACCTTACGCATATCTCACCTCCTACTTACAGTATGCCTTTACGCTATAGATGGTGGGGATCAGGACGCTACCGCAACCGCACGTGAAGGTGCCTAAGACGGAGGAAGCCACTACGGTGATCAGCCAGTCTATAACGCCTATCTCGGACTTGAAGTACACCTTCCCCCCGTCCGGGCAGGCGGCGAGGATGGAGGTAGCCGGGGCCTTCTCCATGCTGAACATCCCCGGCTGCATCTGGGCGGTGGAGTTGGCGGTTATGGGTATCAGGCCCCCTATCAGGTACCACACCTTGCTCTCGTATATGCGGTTCGTCGCCTCTTGGGACGACGTCAGGTACAGCTCCTTTCCCCTCGGAGCCTCAAATACCATCGTAGCGCATCCGGATAGCAACAGGACGCTCGCAACTAAAAGAGCCTTTCTCCACATAACGTAGATATTTTAAGGACGATTAGTAAATCTCCTCCCGTTGTGTTGCACATTCCTATGCAACGAAGTTATTGCACGAATTTGTAGCCGTTTATACTTTTGACCGGTATAGAATTCCAATCCAACAGGAGGTAAGAGATGAGGAAGAGACTGAGCAGTATTCTGCTCGCTGGGATAATAGGGGGAGCCATACTCTCCTCCTCTTGCGCCACCGTCAGGGTGAGCGGAGATGCCCGTCTCGCTCCCAGCACTGCTATATGCACCAAGGTGAACGAGAAGAGGTACTTCTACGTCCTCTACGGTCTGGTGCCTTTGGGCAACACCTCCACCGACGAGATAATCCCGAAGGGCAGGAGGGTCAGGGTAGAGGTGAAGTACACCGTCCTGGACGTCATCATCGGGATGCTGGCCAATATGTTTATCCCCACCACCCTCACCTCCAAGACGGCCGAGGTCTACGTGTGCGAGAAGTGATTCAGTAGCGGATAAAGGGTAGGTACAGGAGAGGGGGGAGGATGGAGCCGAGGGCGCAACCGAGGGTGGTATATTTAACCTGGAGGATACGGGCGCGGGTGTTGTAGCAGGCGGAGTAGATGGGGGTGTAGTCGGAGGGGAGTTTCTCCAAGGCGTAGAGGGGGATGGATGGGGTGATAAAGTAGGATAGGGCGACGGCTACAACCCCTCCGAGGGGGGAGCCGATGAGGGGGGCGAGGGCGCCTGCGCCCAGCCACCTGTTCTTATCCACCGTTCTATTTGCATCTTCGTAGGCTTGGAGGCACACGCGGGCAGGGTCGCGGTAGGTGGTGTCGGGATTTTGGAACGTTAGGAAAAGTATCAGCATAATGGGTTATTATAAGGCGGAGGAGGTTTCGGGGACGGGGTCTTATGGCTATTCGTATTTTCATCAAAATTTCGGCATTACGCCGACGTTTGAGATGTGCTTTCGCCTGAAAATGTAGGACGCTCCGGGTTTGTGATTTTGACCGGCGATACGGGGAACCTTACCCCGATGGCTCCTCCGGAGTCTGTGTCGCTCTACGTTGAATGCCCAGAAGGATACTTTGCCCACCGCTTGATGCCGAACAACGCACTTTCAAAAACTTAAACTTGCACTTCAATAAACTAAAAGTTTTGCTTTAAGATTCTTAAAATATGCATTACAGATTTTGAAAGTCATCCTATGCGGCTCACCTTGGCCAACGACCTCGTTGAAAGGGACCGCCAGCCGAATACTAAGCGTTTGGTAGGAATCCATACTCGCAGTCAAGTTTTGCAGGCTCCCCTGCAAAGGACGTTTATCGGCTACAGAAACTGACCTAAAATCCTCTCCTATGCTGATGCTGTTCGCTCTTACTCCCGTCCTCTACGATGTGGGTGGCGTCCTCCGGAGTTTCCCGGAGGGCTTGGAGTTCCGCAGGGGGTACGTCAGGGTGGCGGACGTCGTCCTCCTCCTTCCCAACGGTGAGCCGCAGGGCCTCCTCCCAACGGGCGGATACGTCAGCAGGCACACCTCCGGAGGCTCCGAGGTCTTCCCCGCCTACAGGCAGGTCAGGTACGCCAACGTGTGGGAGAACGTTGACCTCGTATTCACGCCCACCGAGGGGGGTAAGGTTGAGTTTCAGGTCGTGGTGCGTCCCGGTGGGAATCCCGAAGACGTTGAGATAACCTTCAACAGACCCATAAGCGTCTCCAAGGAGGGGATAGGGGTCGGTAGTCTCCTCATCTCCGGCATAAGGGCCTATCAGGGTACGGACGAGGTTGAGGTCCGACCCGTCGTGGATGGGAACACCCTCCGGTTTGATGTAAGGGGATACGATCCCTCCCGACCTCTGGTCATAGACCCCGACCTCGGCTCCGTACCTTACGCCCGCCTGTTCGGTGGGAGTCGTGATGAGGGTATGGGAAACAACTCCCTCGCCGTAGGGCCGGATGGAAGCATATACGTAGTCGGATACACCTACAGCGGAGACTTTGACTTCGGCTCGGCCTCCGGGTACGATACCCAGGGGGACACCCTGTGGGGGGACATCTTCGTCCTCCGCCTCAACTCAAGCCTCCAGATCCTCTCCGCCACATACATAGGGGACCCCGGAAGCGAGGAGATGGACTGCAATATATTCTTCTGCTACTACCCTCTGATAGCAGTTGATAGCTCCGGAAACGTCTTCGTGGCCTTCTCGGACAACGACTTCGCCGTCCCTCCGGGCGGGTACAGGGACACCTCTGTCCAGAGTGATGGCGTGGGCGTGGACGTCGTAATACTCAAGTTGAGTCCGGACCTAAGTACCCTCCTCGCAGGCACCTACTTCGGTGGGAGGAGTACCTCCAACCCCTACGGAGGGGACGAGGAGCCTTTCAAACTCGCGATAACCCCATCCGGGAATATAGTTCTGATGGGAATAACCGAGTCGGATACCCTCCTTGATATCGTCGGCGGAGCGATATCCACCCCTCCATCACCCGACAGTGCGAACGGTTTCGTAGCCATCTTCAGCAACGACCTGAGCAGTCTGATAGCCTCAACCTACTTCGGAACTTACAGGAACGACGATGCCAACGGTATGAAGTTCTTTGGTATGACGATTGATCCTTCGGGGAACGTCTTCGTCGCCTTCACAACAACAGTGGATACCCTCCCCGTTATAGGTGGAAGGCCCTTTGCGGGGGGCTTTACGGACATATACGTAATGAAGTTCTCCTCCGACCTCTCTACCATACTGGCGAGTACGTACCTCGGCGGGAGCCGTACGGACGGCTACACCTGGAACGCCCCCGTATCTATGGCTTCGGGGCCTGACGGGAGCCTCTACGTGGCCTTCACGACCTACTCCTCCGACTTCCCCATAGTCGGTGGGTACGACAACACCCTCAACGGGGGCATAGACGCCTTCGTCGCAAAGCTTTCTCCGGACCTCTCTGCGATCCAAGCCTCAACCTTCTTCGGTGGGGACAGCGCCCAGTGGGCGAACTGCTACTACAGCGGCTTCAACGAGACGCCCGCTAAGGTCTTAGTTGATGGGAGCGGCTTCGTCTATATAGGCGGTGGCCTGTGCTATATACAGGACTTCCCCGTCTCCCCTTCGGCCTACGATAGGGACTGGGGAGGGGATCAGGACGGCTTTGTGATAAAGTTCTATCCGAATCTGGACCGGATAAGGGCGTCCTCTTATTACGCCTGGCCGGGGCATCAGGAGGTGGCGGATATAGATCTTTTGCCGGACGGTCGCCTCGTCGCCTACGGCTTCGCCGATACTAACGCCGTCTCCGACTTCCCCTGGGAGGGGTACTCCGGAAGCCCCTACGGTGGGGTGGATATCTTCGTAGCCGTCTTTGATAACGCCACCGGGGTGGAGGAGAGGCCAACGGAGACCGTCTCCGCGGTCGTCCCTACGGAGGAGGGGGTCAGGATAAGGGTCGCGAGGAGCGGGTACGTGGCCTTAGAGGCGTATTCGGCGTCGGGCCGGAAGGCGTATGAGGAGGTACTGGGATACGTGCCGGCCGGGGAGTACGATGTGTCTCTGAAGGGGCTGCCCCGCGGTGTGTATATCCTAAAGGTGAGGGTAGGAGGCAAGTTGGAGCGGGTAAAGGTGGTGAGGTAGGGGCAGAGCAGAATCCCGCCTTAGAATTGGAAGGCGAATGCCGAGGATAACCGTCGTAGGGGCCGGTTTGGCCGGGAGCGAGGCCGCCCTCGTGGCCGCAGATATGGGCGTGCAGGTGGACCTCTACGAGATGAGGCCGAAGAAGATGACCCCAGCCCACTCAACGGGCAGACCCGCCGAGTTGGTGTGTTCCAACACCTTCAAGTCCAAGGACCCCTACTCCGCCCCCGGCCTCCTGAAGGAGGAGCTTAGGCTCCTCAACTCCCCGCTCCTGAAGTTTGCCGAGGAGTGCGCCCTGCCCGGAGGTAAGGCCCTCGCCCTGGACCGCAACTGCTTCTCAAAGAGGGTGGAGGAGGCCATAGAGGGCCACCCCAACATCCGTTTCATCAGGGAGGAGGTGAAGGAGATACCGGACGGTATAGTGGTAATAGCCTCCGGCCCCCTGACCAGCGACCCCCTCTCCGAGGCCATTGGCCAACTTCTGGGGGAGGAGTACCTGCACTTCTACGATGCCCAATCCCCCATAGTGGACGGCGACACCCTTGACTACAGCAAGCTGTACTTCAAGGACCGCTTCGGCCACGAGGACGAGGCCTACCT
>WGAN01000157.1 GCA_015494805.1 Caldifarciminota bacterium | reverse complement strand
CTCCTACTGTGAGATCAGGGCGAGGTTCGTTCGGGGTGGGGCAGGATATATAGATGGGGCAACGAAACCTACCGCGGCCGTTGACTTCTTCCTTGCCCCACACGATAGCGTCGTGGTATACGTTTCGCCTATATACGGGAGGTAGAGGGATATGCGGGCTTTTACTTCCCGTACAATACTTACCGGGGTTATGTACGATGACAAGTTTGGCAGTAGAGGTACTTGCAACTCCCAGAAAACAAGGAGGTAGGTATGCTTGTTGCTTTACTCTTTAACCTCGGTTATCCGGACTACGTAGTGAAGTATGACGAAAAAAGCGGTATCATACGGATTGATTGTGCAGCCCTGTGGCGTATAAACAGAGAAGATACCCTCTTCAAAAAGTACTGCGATCGTCCGGGCGCAGATAGCATATACGCCCACGCCAGAAGGCATGTTATAATGACCCGGACCAGAAAACCACCGATGAGAAAGGCAACTATCCCCGAACCTCCCCCCGACGTGGAGTGGTACCGGTATCCGTTAGATGGAGAACTGCCCTTTGAGTTCAAGGTCATCTCTACGAAGTACATACCGGACACGCCTACGACCTACAAGCAGATGTACGGGGACGGGGACGTGTTCGTCGTAAAGAACCCTAACGATACGAGCGTACGGGTGCATATAGTGTGGATGCGGATAGGTGAGCTTGACTCTCTGGTTAGGGAGTACTGGTACGGGGACGTAGAGGAGATTTTCTTCTTCGTAAAATTCCATCCGCCTCTTGAAATTCCTCCGAAGGACGCGAGGGGTGAAATAGAGCGAGGATTGATAAGGTTATTCTTTCTGATGCCCGACCTCCCCCTCCTTGATACCTTACCGCCGGAAGTCCGAGATTACTCGGATGTCAGGATACTGTTTTCACAGTTCTGTAAGGATACATTATCCTGCGAGTTAAAGATAGGCCGATACAGCAAGGGAGGGCATATAGACAAGATCAGAAAACCCACGGCAGCCGTCGACTTCTTCCTCGCCCCGGATGACAGCGTCGTGGTATACGTTTCGCCCATATACGGGAGGTAGAGGGATATGGGGGCTTTTGCTTCCCGTATAATACTTACCGGGGTTATGTGCGATGGTTGGTTTGGCAGTAGAAGTACTTGCGGCTCATAGAAAACAAGGAGGTAGGTATGTTTGTTGCCTTACTCCTTGACCTCGGTTATCCGGATCATATAGTGAAGTACTACGAAAATTCGGGGATGTGGATTAACTGCAGTGCTTTGTGGCGTATGAACAGGGAAGATACCCTTTTCAAGAAGTACTGCGACGAGAGCGACACCGTTGGAGCAAGTAGCGTGTTCGTACCAACGAGACCGAGATCAAACGTTCCTCCTCCTCCCAAGCCCCCTCCCGGTGTGGAATGGTACCAGTATCCGGATTTTCAGGCAAGGAGGGAAATACCCTTTGAGTTCAAGGTCATCTCTACGAAGTACATACCGGATACGCCTACGACCTACAAACGGATGTACGGGGACGGGGACGTGTTCGTCATAAAGAACCTTAATGACACGAGCGTGTACGTATCGCTGGTATGGATGCGGGTTGACGAACTTGAGCCTCTAATAAGAGAGTACTGGTACGGGGACGTAAAGGAGATCTTCTTCTCGGTAAAGATACAGCCGCCCCTGAAGTTCCCGGAGGATAAGAGGAGAAGGGTAGAGATGGATAGCGCCCTCATAAGGTTGGTCTTCTACCTTCCGGATCTTCCGCGCATAGACTCGCTCCTTAGCATGGGCGATCAGGTATGGATTGACTTTCAAACCCCCCTCAGGATGATACGATTGTTCCGATGCATGGACAGTTCCGGCTGTGCTATGAGGGTGACACATGACGTCAGAACGGGTCATATAGATGGAGTGATGAAACCCACGGCGTCCGTTGGGTTCCTCCTCGCCCCCCATGACAGCGTTGTGGTATACGTTTCGCCTATATACGGGAGGTAGGGAATGAAAAGGTTTCTTCTGCTTTTACCCCTAATGTTTTTCTCCTGCGGCAGGGTGCATCCTCATGACGGGGACATCCTGTGGAGCATAACGTTGAGGGGGCCAATACGGGGCGTACCCGCCTACCACGACGGCGTCATATACGTGGGCAGCGACTGGAACCGTCTCTTTGCGATTGAGGAGGATGGGTATCCCATACTGTGGCAGAGGGTACACGGAGACTTTACGGGGGCGCCCGTGGTATGGGAGGACGGCACCGTAACCGCTACCGACTGGTGGGGCAATATGTACACCTACGACCTCAAAGGCAATCTCGTATGGGGAAAAACGGAGGGAGCCTGGAACGAGTACCCGGCCCTATACGGAGGAAAGATCATCGCCATACACGAGGTTGACACGGCAATCACGACTCTGGAGTGGATAAACAGGGATGGAAGCGTGGAGAGGGTGGATACCTTTCCGTCGGGAACCGGAGCTTTGGGTAAAGCCAACGTAATCGTTAGATCCGATGGTACGGTCGTAGTATCATCCGCACTTTATGACGTCATTTTCAAAATCTACGAGAACGGGAACATAGTAAAGTACAACATCCCCGGACTCGTGGGCCATGCATCTACAGACGGCGAAGCCATCTACGCCGTAACGGCCGGAAGTATGGGAACGCTCCTTGAGAAAATAGGGCCGGAAGGCTGGGACTTCGTAAAGATAACGGATAATACGTCCCGAAGGGACTTCAGAGCCGCCCAGCCGATAATAGACAGCCGCGGTAGGATCATAGTACTTACGGACGAAGGCCTTTACGTTTTCACGAGGGGACTCTACCCCCTGTGGTCATACCCCCTATCCTCCTGCAGGAAGTTCAGCAGTTGCGGTGTTATGATGCCCGCCCCCGTAGTCGGTACCTCCGGCAACATATACTTCGCCTGTGGTTCCAACCTTATGGCCGTTTCCGAGGATGGACGCCTCCTGTGGTACAGAGACTTTTCAGAGGATACCGTAAAGGTGATTGAAGACATCTCTCCCGACATCAGCGGTCTCCTCCTCACGGACAACCGCCTGATAGTCACCTCCTGCAACGGCAAAATATACTCCCTGTACGTTAAGGACTCCCCGGACGACGGCCCCTGGCCGATGTTCCAGCACGACCCAAGGAGGACCGGAGCCGTAGGCACGTCGTACTAAGTAGGTTAGTTTCTGAACCGCACCTCTCGGAATTACAATTCCCTTCTATGCTGGTCGCCATCATAAGTATACCGGCGTTTGCGAGGATGTACCACGTGTCCTGTAAGCTGTGCCACGTGGCCTTCCCCAAGCTGAACACCTTCGGCGAGAACTTCGCTGACAACGGCTATCTCTTCCCCGGAAAACAGAGGGAGGTGTATAAGGACCTGAACGACGACCGGACCCGCACCTTCAAGGAGCTACCCCTCGCCGTACGGTTCATGCACTACGTGGAGGCCTACGGAGACAGGGACGGCGGTAAGTTGGACTTCAAGTCCCCCTGGATAACCAAGTTCCTCCTCGGAGGTGCCTTGAACGAGCGTATAAACTTCTACTCCTACGTGATATTTGAGAAGGGGGAGTTCCCCTTCTTTGAGGACGCCTGGGTAGACCTTCACGGATTCTTCGGCCTCCCCCTCTCCCTGACCATCGGGCAGTTTCAGATCAGCGACCTGATGTTCCTACGGGAGACCCGTCTGACCCGCTCGGACTACTACATCTACAAGGTTGGGCCTTACAAACTGACCTACCACCGGGGTATCATACTCGGTACGCCCTTCGCCGACCTCGGCGTGGTCAATGGCAACGGCATCGGTGAGGCCTCAAACGGTTTCTACGACGACAACCCCGAAAAGTGGTACTTCACCCATATACCCGTACCCTTTGACCTCGGCCTCTTCGCCCTCTTCGGTGAAGACAGAGACACGGCGAATGGCTACGTACGGATATACCGCTTCGGTCTGGACTGGAGGGGTAGGTTCGGGGACTTCTACCCCTTCCTGCAGGTTCTGGGTGGGTTTGACAACGATACGAGCGCCCTCTTCTACGGTGGATTCTTCGGGCTGGACTACGCCTTCGGGGACAACACCCTCTCCCTGCTCCTCAACTACATAGACGCCCCGCCCTCCTCAACTTACTACTCCTCCCGCCTGCTCACCGTCGCCCTCCGCTTCAACCATTACATCTTAAACAACCTGAAGGTGTTCGTAGAGGACGAGACCCGCATCTACGGTAAGAGTACCTCCCTGACCCTCGGCGTGGACTTCGCCTTCTGATCACTTCACCAGTTTGGCTGGGTCTATGGGCTTACCGTCCTTATAGACCTCGTAATGCACATGGGGACCCGTCGTCATTCCCGTTTCGCCGGCAAACCCCACCATATCCGCCGTCCTGACGCTGTCTCCCACCTTAACCGTCGTACTGTCCAGGTGGGCATAGACGGTCTCGTATCCCCTGGCGTGCCTTATGCGAACGTACTTCCCCAACCTCGCATCCTTACCCACCTCTACCACCTTCCCCTTGGCCGTAGCGAAGACCGGGGTTCCCTTAGGGACGGCGAGGTCCACCCCGATGTGGTAGTCCCCGTGCATCCCCCTGATTATGGGGGCGGAGACGGGGTAGGCGCAGGGGGTATCGCACTCCTGAACGAATATCGGCAACGGCACTATGGTACCCGTGTTCTCCCCAGCCGGGAGGGTGTCTCCGGGGAGGCCTTCCAAGAGGGCGGCGTCTATCTTACGGAGTCGCTCCTCCAATAGAGCGTACTTGCGGTGGAGTTCCCTCAAATCCCTCTCGGCCGACAGTAGGCTGTAGTACCTCTTTAGGACCCTACCGCGGAAGAGCAAGGCTCCCACTACCAAGAGGGTTGAGAGGAAGCCGACAAAGGCGAAGAACGAAAACAGCCCAAATCCTACCTTGAACAGAGTCAAAGAACGGCCGGTGAGGGCATACTTCCGTACCCTCCCGGCCTTGGTGATAATTACCTCTAACCTGTCCTTCAGCCCTTAACCACCTTCTCTATAGCCTCGGCTATCTCACGCGGGCGGAACATCTGCCCGACGTACTTGTTGATGAGGTGGAGCTTTTCGTGTTCGTCCGTGTACCTCTTCAGGTAGTTGTAGAGCTGGCCGAGGGCGTTCAACTCCACCACGAAGACGTACCTGTGGCGGCAGATGAAGTCTCTGACCTCGTCCTCGTGGAGGGGCATAAGGGTGCGGAGCCGCATGTAG
Source organism: Caldifarciminota bacterium (assembly GCA_015494805.1). GTDB lineage: Bacteria > Hydrothermota > Hydrothermia > LBFQ01 > LBFQ01 > JAADCS01. The sequence continues at coordinate 805 of WGAN01000157.1, read as the reverse complement.
TGGGCGGGTATCCCCTTCTCCTTGAGCTGCTCCATCGCCTCAAGGATGGGTCCCATCGTGGCACCGAACCCGATTATTCCGACCTCGGCGTCCTCGTCCCCGTAATACACCGGCTTTGGCAGGTCTCCCCTCTCAAGGGCCGTCCTGTACTTGCGGAGGCGCTTATCCACCATCTTCTTGCGAATTACGACGTCCTCCGTCGTGTAGCCCGTCTCGTCATGCTCGTTGGAGTTGGCGTTGAAGAGGGTGCCGGGGTATCCGGGTATGGCCCTGGGGGAGATACCGTCCTCCGTGAACTGGTAGCGGAGGAAGGTCTTGCCCTCCTTAGCGTACTCCTCCGCCTCCTCACGGCTTATGAGTTTGCCCCTGTCTATCTTGACCTTGTAAGGGTCAAGGGCGTTAGGTTCGGCCGTGTACTTGTTCTGGGCGAAGGCCTGCTCCGTGAGGATTATGACGGGGGTCTGGTACTTCTCGGCGAGGTTGAAGGCCTCTGCCGTCAGGTAGAAGCCCTCCTCAAGGGTGGCGGGGGCTATGACTATCCTCATCACGTCCCCGTGGCCGCCGAAGAGGATGTGGTGGAGGTCGGACTGCTCCGTCTTCGTTGGCAGCCCCGTGGAGGGTCCAGCCCTCTGGGAGTCTACGATAACCACGGGAGTCTCGTTGTTGTACGCGAGGCCGAGGGTCTCCGTCTTGAGGGAGAGACCGGGACCGGAGGAGGAGGTCATGGATCTGACTCCGGCGTAGGCGGCCCCGAGGGCGAAGTTTATGGCGGCTATCTCGTCCTCCGCCTGAACGACGGCACCGT
>WGAN01000156.1 GCA_015494805.1 Caldifarciminota bacterium | reverse complement strand
AGAATATCCCCTTCCATCGGGCGCGGATCACCGGTACGGTGTCCCCACTCCTTGATATGGCGTTGAGGTAGATGTATCCGGCCGTATCCGGTCCGGTGGCGAGCATACCGACTATGCAGTCAGGGGCCGTATATCCCTGTACCCCTATCCCCACCCACCTGGCTTTGAAGATAGGAAAGGATGCGAGGAGTAAGATCATCCCTTGTACCTCCTTTTTTTCTGCGTCGCCTTAACCGATTTAGGGGGATATTTCATCCCGGTAAGGCGGTCCTTTGGGGAGGTTTTGGAACGTTAGCGTTCCAGGAAGGTGTAAAAGACGAAACCGTTGGCTTGAAAATTGGGCAATTCCAAGACACTATATCAATTTTCTGGCTGCCTCTCTTTAAATTTCTTGGCCTTTGGAACTTCTAAGTTCCGGGAGATTCGCATGCAGCATAAAGGCAAAGGGAGAATATCAGCCTATGCTGATGCTGTTGGCAACTCCCTTGAACGCAGATCTGACGGGCGACGGTGTGGATGAGAGCGTAGAGATAGGTACCAAGAGCATAATCGTACGCGACGGTGCCACGGGCAGGAGGTACATCCCCATAAGAGGGGAGAGCATCTTGGACTTCATCGTCTTCCCCTCCACCGACGGCTCCCGCTCGTACATAGCCGTTATCACGGAAAAACGGGCGGCCATAGTTGGGGGAAGGGCCGTAAGGGTCCTAAACTCCGTAGAGTTTCCCTTTGAACCCGAGGATTACATTTTGAACGAAATACCCGTTACGTTCTACAACCTACGTACCCTATACGCCATAATAACGTTCGGAGGTGAAGACTTCCTCACGCTCACCCTCGCTACCTGCGGGGGTCATCCGTGCTTTAAAGAATCCGGGTCGGGATACAACACGGCCAATATAGAGGCTGGGGAATCCGGAGTGCTTCATAAGGCGATAGAGGGGAACGCCGCCATCCTCGTCAAACTTATGGTAGCAGGAGATCCGGATAAGGATATACACGTCAGGGCCCACTACGATGGAGCCGAGAAGAATTTCGGCAGGGTGCACGAGTTAACTGCCGTTTTTTACAACCCCGAACCTCGTGCCAAGTCCTTGGCACTCTTCCTTGACAACACCTACTCCCTATTTACCGGTAAGGACATCTCCATATTGACAGCCTCTTGGAAGAACCCCTACGTCTTCCGGTGAGGGTTTCCCCTCAATCCGATATGCGACCTTAGAATCCGTCCGCTATGGAGTTGCTGAAGGTTGAGGGGTTGTACGTGGAGTTGGGGGGGAGGCTCGTCTTGGAGAACGTTAGCCTTACGGTTAAAAGGGGACAGATCGTCTCCGTCCTCGGCCCCAACGGCGCTGGCAAAACTACCCTACTCAAGGCCATCGTCGGTCTCGTACCCTACAGGGGGAGGGTGATTCTAAAGGGTAAGTTGGCCTACCTACCCCAGGAGAAGAACTTCAACCCATACATACCCTTTACGGTCGGGGATGTGGCCTACCTGGGCGTCAGGGATAGGGAGGTGGTTGACAGCTTCCTAAGTCGCTTTGGCATAGGCGGTAAGGGACAGAGGTTTAGGGACCTATCCGGGGGGCAGAAGCAGAAGGTCCTGATCGCCCGTTTCCTTGGCATAGGGGCGGACCTCTTCCTCCTTGACGAACCTCTTACGGGTCTGGACACCGTAGCCCAAAGGGAGTTTGAGAGCTTACTGAAGGAGCTGAAGGGGATGGGTAAGGGGGTGCTGATGGTTAGCCACGATATAGGCCACGCCCTATCCGTCTCCGACGCCGTCCTCTGTCTCAACCGGACGGTCTTCTATCACGGGAAACCGAAGTACGACCCCGTGATCTTCTCCCGGACGTACGGTATAGAGGTGGTACCCCTCGGCCACCGCCACAACGCCCCCTGACCTCCTACCGTTTCTCCCTTAAAATCTACCCGTTATGCTGTTGATCCTATCCCTTACGGTACGTTTCAACAAAGGGGAAATAAACGACCTTCCGAGGTTTTCACCCTACCCCGGTTATCCGGAGGTACCTGTCAAGCTTCTGACGTTGGAGCTGGCCTCGGACGAGTACGTAAAAGGGGTGGAGGTGGAGAGGGTCCGGAGCGTTCCCATCTCCTACAGGTTCTCCTACGTTGAGGTGATAGACACGCCGGGTGGGACGAGGGTTAAGAGAGTTATGCCCAGAAACTACCCCAAGGATGTGGTGATGGTGGGGAATCAGGGCTTCTTGAGGGGTAGGAGGATAGCCTTCATAGCAGTGGCAGCCGTATCCGTAAGGGATGGACAGACCTACCTGAACGAAGAGGTTGAGTTTAGAATAGTAAAGGGGCGACGCACCTTCTCCTACGAGGTTCCCGCCCGTTCCGACCTCCCCCTCTGGGAAGGGGTACTCGGAGACTTAGGCCTGGCCCACCCTACGGACTCCTACGTCCCGGCCACCGCCCTTGATTACGTTATCCTGACGACGGAGGCCCTCAAACCCCACTGGAGGCCACTCGCCACCCTACGGAACACGATGGGGATAAGGACGGAGATATTTACGGTTGAGTGGATCAGGGAGAACTTCCCCGGCCGCTCCGACCCGGAGAGGATAAGGAACTTCCTGAAGTACGCCTACAGGACATGGGGCATAACCTACCTTCTGATAGGGGCGCCTCCGGAGGTGGTATCTCCCCTAAGGACGTACGTGGAGATCTTCGCGGATACCTCAAGGGATTTCTACGGGAAGTACTTCCAGAACTACGAACTTACGGACTACTACTATTCGGCCCTGGACGGGGACTGGAACCCCTCCGCCGACGCTTGGGAGGGGGATATGGAGGGGAGTTGGGACAGGTACATAGACCTTATGCCCGACATAATCGTCGCCCGGTATCCAGCCCGTACGCCGGAGGACGTTGAGAGGTACATCTCCCACGTCTACGAGTACGAATCGGAGAGCGACTTCAGCCTCCCCAGATACCTCTTCGTAGCCTCCAACCTGTGGGGGGACACCGTAGACCCCGATAGCGCCGACGGGTGCCTCATAACCTACAACTTGGGCGCCCGCGTCAGCGTCGGTGAGAAGAGGTTCCTGTGCGAGAGACCCTCCTCGGTGGTGAGGGACAGCATAAACGCCTTCAAACCCACCTTCCTGTTCGGTATAGGCCACTCCAACCAGAGGATAATAATGACCCGGAACTCCCACTCCGCCTACGACGCCTACGACTACAACCGCATAAACCAGATAACCTCCCCCCAGAGGTTCGTAGCCGGGTGGATCGGGTGCTTCGTAAACGACCCCTTTGACAACTCCATTGGCCTGGAGATGGTGAAGAAGGGCAAGGCTGTCGTCTCCATAGGGGCGGCCAAGGCCGACTACTCCCTCTCCGCCCTCACCTTCTGGGGACCCCTCCTTGACACCCTCGCAGCGAGGGGCGGCTTCCCCTTCGCCGGGGATATGGTCTTCCGGGCCAAGATGGAGGGCGTGGCCCTGGCCAACATCTCCCCCCTCTACAGGCACCTCCTCTTCTCCTACAACATCATAGGGGACCCGCTCGTCAGGATGTTTAACAGGGAGAGGAGGGCCATAACCGTCGCCGCCTCCTCTTCGGACACCTCTATAACCCTGTACGTCAGGGACTCCGTCTCCTCTTCCCCCCTACCCTTCGCCCGCGTTGGGGCTACGGACGGCAGGGCCTCCTTCGGTCCGGCATACACCACCTCCTCCGGTACCGCCACCCTGACCGTCCCTCCGGGTAGGATCGTCTGGGGGGTGTGGTACCCCACCGCCTTGGTGAAGGTCGGGACCCTCTCCGTCTCCTCCTCCGCCCCCCACCTACAGGTGGACTCGGCCCACCTGACTACCCCCAACGATACCGCCGTCCTTAGCGTATGGGTGAGGAACATCGGCTCGGATACCGTCCGCAACCTCCTCCCCTACCTCGTAACCTACGACTTCTACGTCCTCTCCTCCCCTTCGCCGCGGGACGTCCCCGCCGGTGGCACCGTAAGGTACGACTGGACGGTGGTGAGGTCCCCCTACCTCTCCTCCCAGATGGCGAGGGTGAGGGTCGTAGGGGCTTACCTTGACGACACCTTCTTCGTATCTACGGCCACCCCCCGCCTGTCCTTCATCTCGGCCTCCTGGCACGCCCACTACGATACGGTCTTCCTCTTCATCAACGTAGCGAATAACGGTACGGACACGGCCTACGACGTCCGGGCCGTTCCGGACAGTACCTCCCTCTCCCTCCTGGGGGTCACCCCGTACCCGGCCCTCGCACCGGGGGAGGCGAGCGAGTACGCCCTACAGGTGCGATTTGTAGGATTTACGGGTGAAAGGCAGAGGATCCGCTTCCGTCTGTACGCCGGTGGCACCTTCTACGACACCTTCTCCGTCGTCCTAAGGGACTCCCTACCCATCCCCACCCTGCTGAATTACTGGGTGGAGCCGGGCCAGGGGGAGGTAACCTTGAGGTGGCACTACGTCGCGTCCCTGCCGGACACCGTACGCCTGACGTGGAGGGTAGCCTCCCGGAGCCGCACCCTTAACACCACCACCCTGACGGGTAGCCTCTTTTCCTTCCTCGCCGACCCCTTGGCGAAGGAGACGGTGGTGGTCTATCCGGTGATAGACGGTATAGAGGGACCTCCCCTCTTCTCAACGGTCATAGCACCCCAACCGGAGATGTTCTCCAGCCGTTACCTTGAACTCATACGCTTCTCCGCCGCCCCCGTCCGCACGAGCAACTCCCAGGTGATCATGGCCCAGCTCCAGAACTATACCGCCGAGCCGGAGATAGTGGTCGCCACCACGTACAACCGTATCCTCGCCTTGACCTACGACACCCGCCGCGTCCTATGGGACACATACACGGACGGCTGGATAGAGGTTCCCCCGCTCGTCGCCGACGTAAATGGGGACGGGAGGTACGAGGTCGTCTTCGCTACCACCTTCTACCTCTACGCCCTAAGCGGTTACGACGGCTCTGTCGTCTGGAGGACCCCCATACCCACCTTCCCCGGCGAGGCCGACTCCACCCCTTGGCCTATGTACCTGATGATAACCCGCCCCTTCGCCGACAGCACCCCCTACATCTTCATGCTTAGCCATCGGGGTAGCGCCTTCCTCTTCAACGGCAACGGGGACCTCGTGGCCTACAGGTTGGACACCATCGCCTCCAACCTTGACGATACGGTCCGGATATCCCCTCCGGCCACCTACGACTTTGACGGCGACGGCAACTACGAGATCGTCTATAGGGTGAAGGACAGCCTCTACGTGATGGACGGGAGCCTGACTCCTCTGACCGGTTCGCCCGTCTATCTGGACGATCTCACGACCGGCCTCTTCGTAAGCGATATGGACGGGGACTCCGAGATGGAGATAGTCCTGTGCGGCCACGCCAACTACATCCTTGAGAAGGACGGGAGGGTGCTTCTCCATGACGACAACGCGTACTACGCCAACTACCTCTGTCTGCCCTTGGACTTCAACGGGGACGGGAGGATAGACATCGCCTTCTACAGCCCCGTAGACCCGGATATAGGCGTCTGGGAGGTCCAAGATACCGGCCTCGTCCCCCTCCTACGCCTTTACCCCAACCTCGGTACGAGGGCCAAGTTCGGTATATCCGCCGATGTGGACGGGGACGGTAAGGACGAGTTCCTCGTCTCTGACAGCCGAAGTAAGCTCCACGCCTACTCCTACGGTTGGGACCTGCCAGACCTTCCGGGGTTCCCCATAGACCTCTCCGACGGAAACGGACTCCGCAGTTCCGAGGTGGTATCCCCTTCGGCCTTTGAGTACGACGACCACCTCTACATCTACGGCCCCACGGAGGCCAACATCCTGTACGTCTGGCGTTCCAACGGCCGTCCCTTCTGGACTACCCGTTTCGCCAACAGGTGGGCCACCAACTCCCCCATAGACTCCCTACCCGACGAGGTTCCCGTCTCCGTCTCCGAAGCTCGCCACAGGCCGAAAGACTTGAGGTACGTCCTCTTAGGGAGGCGTCTGACCGTAATGGGCGAGGGGAGGGTTGAGGTTAGGATTTACGACCTCTCCGGCCGTCTCGTTGGCCTCTTCACTGGGGAGAACGGCATAGACGTCATCCTGAAGCTACCCAAGGGGGCCTACTTCGTAAAGGCCAAAGATTCGGTGAGGACGAAGTTGTTCAAGGTGATCCTACGTTAGAGGCCCTCAAGGATCCGCTTCAGGGTGGCGAGGTAATCGGTTAGTCTCCTCCTCCCCTCCTCCGTTAGGTCGTAGTAGGTCACGGGCTTCCTCCCCTTGAAGGTCTTCTCGTACCGCACTATACCCTCCCTCTCCAAGACCCGCAGGTGGGATGCGAGGTTCCCGTCCGTCAGGCCGAGCTCCTCCTTAAGGGTGCTGAAGTCGGTCTTACCCCTCTTCAGGAGGATAACGAGGATGCCGAGGCGGACGCGGTTGTGGATTACCGGGTCAAGTCCCTCTATCATATCGGAGGTATAGGACTAGACCGGATAAGGCCATAGAAAGGGCGACGAGGTCGTAGGTAACGAGGCCCCACCACCGGCTGAAGTAGTATATGACCGGGAAACCGAAGAGCATGATCAGTCCGAGGAAGAAGAAGACCTTGTGAAAAACCCCCGACATAAAGAGGCCTGCCCCGAACATCTGGCTAATCCAAACTTGGAAGATTTCGGCGTTCCTGTCCAAATCTGGGAGTAGGTATAGGGCAGCTATCAACCAGAAGCTCCCGAAGAGGACACCCCAGGTACTTCCCACCACGGCGGCCAGAGGGGTACGGCGTTGCGAGGGTAAGTTTGTGCGTGAATATACGATTGCGGAGGCGGCGAATATAAATAGGATGGTGGCTACAACCGTCCATGGGATGGAATGGGTTGTAAAGTAGGTGATGAAAACGACAGGGTAGCCAAGCAACCATACGACCATAGGGAAGACGATAGCACGGGCGGATCTCTCCCTTTCCCAGAAGAAGGAGATGGAGGAGAGGGCGAAGGCTAAAAAGAGGGTGTAGAACCATAGGTCAAAGTGGAAGAACATCCCGAGGGTCATATTCAGGGATACGTACGCCCCCCATACGGCCATCTGATAGAAGAAGTGCTTAGCCTCCTCCTTTCCCTTTTTAGCGAGGAAGAGGAGGACGTCTATCTCCGACAGTATATCCCTTAGGTTATCCCTATCCATCCTTAACCTCCGAAAGAACGAGGGGGGAAGATCCCCCCTTTTCCCTTCACTTACCGCTCCATCCTCCACCACCTATTATGAGCGTCCCCCAGAAGACCGGTTGCCTGTAGGTGGGGTAGCCCGTGGAGGTGTTGCCGTTCACCTGCCATCCGGAGCCGAGGGTGTAGCCGGCGCCGAGGTTCAGGCCCACGAGGAAGAAGGCGTACCTGTACGCGAGGGTCAGACCTCCCTTAACGAGGAAGCCTCCGCTCTCCAAGGTGAGGCTTACGGGAGGGTCCTTGAGCAGGTCCGAGAAGCTACCGCCCTTCGCCTCCCTGACCTTCACCGTTACGCCGCCGCCTCCTATGCCGAGGGAGGGGAAGACGAGGACGTTGTTGGCGTTGAAGAGGGCGTATCCGAAGGAGAAGTACCCACCGCCTATGGTGGCACTGGTGTTGTACTTGGGGGAGGTGGCTCCCTGGAGGTCTATGCCAAAGCCTCCGCCTCCGATGACTAAGTTGCCTATGAGGGCGTACCCCTCTCCTCCGCTTAGGATTCCACCGTTTCCGGGTACGGGATAGCCAGCGCCCTTAAGAGAGGACGCCACGTCGCCGAGTTCACCGTACCCGTACCCTACCATCCAGTATCCGAAACCTCCGGCTGCGCCTATGAGTGCTGCAAACATAGCTAACCTCCTTTTGCTTCCGCCTTTATCGCGAAGGTCGCATATAGACCCTCCCAATCGTAGAGCATATAGCCGTAGATGAGGTGGAAGAGTAGCCCTACACCCCATCCCAAGAGCGGATAGACGAACCACATCTTATGGGGCGTAAGGGACAGGTTGAGGGCGACGAGGACGGCGTTTGCTACGGCGTACAGGATGGCATGGGCTACAACGCCCCTGCGGGCCTTCTCCCTGTGGAACCTTACGAACCCATCACGGGATAGCCTACCGCCTACGAAGGCGACGAACTTCTCGCCAACTACTCCGTAGTCAGTGATGAAGAAGACTGACAGGAAGTGCATCAGGAGACCGAGACCCCAGAACAGCAGAGGGTACTGGAACCAGAGTTTCTGTGGGGACGTTGATAGGTTCAGGAGGACGAACGTAGCGTTGAGGAGGACGTAGAACGCCGCATGCTCTAATAAGGCACGCCTCTCCCTCTGCTTCAGCCACTCCGCATAAGCTTTTGCTAAAACCTTCATATCTAACCTCCCTTTGCCTTCAGAATTGACCAGACGGTCGCCGTAAAGTTGTAAAGGCCGTGGGCGAAGAATACCCCCCAGAAGGCCCCTGTCTTCATATACACTCCGCCCAGTATCAGCCCGGCCACAAAGGCGTACAGGGCGTGCTGCCAGCTGCTTCCGAGGTGGTGAAGGCCGAAGCCGAAGGCGGAGGCCAGGAGGCCCCAGACCCCACCGATGGCGTTGAGGACGTAGGCCCTCCAGGTTACCTCCTCAAGGGAGCCGAAGAGGGCGCTCTCAAAGGCCCAGAAGAGGTTATCCCTTTCGGGATGGAAGGTATGCACCTGAAGGCCGGACAACTTAACTGACAGGTTCAGAAGCCAGAGGCCCGTGAAGGCTATGGCGAAGGTCAGGACCTCGCTCCTGAAGTCCTTGGGTAGGAAGGGGTTGAAGGCAACGTCCCCGGCCTTTATCCTCCAGTAGGAGATTACGGCCCACAGACCTATGTTGAGGGATACGATGAGCATAGGGAACCAGAAGGTCCAATTGAGGGCAAAGAGTAGGAGAAAGCCCGTAAGGACGAGACGGGAGTTCTTGGTGGCGGCGAGGATGTGGGCGGAGATGAAGACCGCACTGAAAAGCCCGTAAAGGCTCAAGGTCATCCCTATTACGGTAAGCCACGGCCACGGCTTCAAAGTACTTTGCATCAGAAAGTATTCTACGGCAGAAATGGGGCCGGTGTCAAAAACCCGGCGAAGCATGTCCCTTAGAATCCCCGCTCTTGATGGCAAGGGGTCTCTATCTCCTGGCGGTTATAAGGTTCATCCTCGCCTTCTCCTTCTCCGTCTCGTGGCCCTTTATACCCCTTTACCTGTCCGACCGCGGCCTCTCTCCCTTTGGCGTCGGACTCTTCCTGACGTCCGCTGGCCTCTTTGGCACCCTAACCCGCCCGTTCGTCGGGGCCTTCTCCGATAGGGTGGGGAGGGTGAAGTTGATACGCCTCCTGCTGTACTACCGCTCGGCCGTCCTGTTTGCGACCTTCCTCTTCCTCCTAAGGGACGCCCCCCTATGGGGTTTCTTCCTACTCATCTTCCTCATAGTCTTAGGCTTCTCCTCCTTCATCCCCATCGCAGACTCTTACGTGGCGGAGGCCAGCGACCGCGACCACCGGGTCGTTGGCTTTGGACTCATAAGGCTGGCCATAAACGGGGGGTTCGCCCTCGGATCCTTCACGGCCTCCTTCCTGTTGAGGTACGGCTACGCTGCCCTCTTCCTCCTGTCCTCCGCTCTCGTGTTCGTCGCCGCCTCCCTATCCCTCCTCCTCAAGGAGAACCACCGTGCCTCCTTCCGACTGGGTAAGTTCCAGCTCTCACTCCCGGACGTCCGTTTCGTACTCTTCGCCGTAGCCTCTATGTCCATCTTCATAATCTCCTCCCAGCTCATCAACAACTTCAGCATATACGCCAACCGCTTCCTCGGGATTGAGAAGAGGCTCATAGCCTACCTCTTCACCCTCAACGGGACCCTCATCCTCATCTTCCAGATACCGGCAACCGCCCTGGCCCGTCGCATCGGCTACGTCCCCTCCGTCCTCCTTGGCGTCCTGGGGTGGGCGGTGGCCTTTGCCATAACCTACCTCGCCTCCTCCTACCCCCACCTCGTCGCCGCCGTCGTCTTTATGACCGTTTCGGAGATCCTCGTGGTCCCCGTCATCATAGCCTCGGCCTCCAACCGGGCGCCCACCGGCAGGATGGGGGCTTATATGGGGTTCTGGAGTACCTTCCAGGGGTTGGGATACACCTTTGGACCGGCCTGGGGAGGTTTCCTCTTGGACACCTTCAACCGCCTCGCCTGGCCCATTATGGCCCTCCAGTCCCTCCTTACCGGCCTCGCCCTAACCCTCCTAAGGGACCGGAGGAAGGGATAACGGTAAGTCGCTTCCATCGTCCCGACTGGTATCAAAATATGATTCATTTTGGGTTAAAAATTTGGTATTTCGCTGATGAGGGGTTGCACTACCGTCATTCCGGAATGGTGAAGGATTCGGAGACTGCGTATCCGCCAAACACCTCGTAATCCCTGGTGTGAATTTTGATGTAGCACCTTTAAACAGCCATACATATCAATTTTTGTACGAAATTTTGCTATATCAAACTTTAAACCCGCTTTTTTAACGATGAGCCAATATTACGACGCCAGGTCTCGCAGTGCATTCTAAGAGCAGGTACGGTATCCCCCCTCTAAAGGTTTGGAATCCGCCGGTAGAACGCGCATCCAAAAATCGCAATTGGACTTCAAAAAATCGGTAATCCGGATTCGGATCTTGCACCGGTAATGTGGAGGATTTCACCCTGATGGCCCCCGGAGGTAGGCATCACTCCGCCCGCAGAATACCAAAAATCTGACAATATTACAATTGTTCTACAGATTTTTCGGTAAAACTTGAATATCATTCCCCGAATCTGGGACGAACGGGCGGTTCATCTCCCTCCGGCGATGTGTTCCGCCCCCTTCATCGTCAGCACCCTACCCCTCGGTGTGCGCTCTATTAGTCCCATCCGGAGGAGGTAAGGCTCTATCACCTCCTCTATCGTCCCCTCGTCCTCGGAGAGGGCGGCGGCGAGGGTCTTCAAACCCACCGGCCCTCCTCTGAACTTCTCGTAGAGTGTCCTTAGGTAGCGGAGGTCGTCCGCCGTGAGGCCCAACTCGTCCACCCCCAACCTCTCCAACGCCTTATGGGCGACGGACAGGTCTATCCTCCCCTTCCCTTCGGCCTGGGCGAAGTCCCTGACCCTCCGCAGGAGATTGTTGGCTATGCGGGGCGTTCCTCTGGCCCTCCGGGCTATCTCAAGGAGGGCCTCTTCGGAGGCCTCTATACCGAGGAGAGAAGCCGCCCTGCGGAGTATCTCCGCCAACTCCTCTGTGGAGTAGTAGTCCAGACGGAGGACGATACCGAATCGGCTCCTTAGGGGTTTGGTTAAGAGACCCATACGGGTAGTGGCCCCGATGAGGGTAAAGCGGGGGAGGGGGAGCCGAACCGTCCTGGCCCCCGCCCCCTTGTCTATGACGACGTCTATGTAGAAGTCCTCCATCGCCGTGTATAGGTACTCCTCAACCGGCCTCGGTATCCGGTGGATCTCGTCTATGAAGAGGACGCCCCCCGGAGGAAGGGAGGTCAGTATCCCCGCCAGGTCCGCCGGCCTCTCAAGGGAGGGACCGGAGGAGGTCTTTATCTGGACCCCCATCTCCTTCGCTATGAGGAAGGCGAGGGTGGTCTTACCGAGGCCGGGAGGTCCTACGAGGAGGACATGCTCCAAGGGTTCTCCCCTCTCCTTCGCCGCCCTTATGAAGACGCGTAGGTTCTCAACTACCTCCCTCTGCCCTACGAACTCCTCTAAGGTCTTGGGCCTAAGGTCTACTTCCCTCTTCAGCGTGATAGCTCCTCCCTCGTAGCCTTCAGTGCCTCGTCCAACAGCTCAACGGCGACCTCTACATGCTCCCGCTGGACGATCAGAGGTGGGGAGAACCGCAGGGACGTGGGACCGCACCCAAGGGTTATGACGCCCCTCTTGAAGAGCTCGTACACGACGCGGTCCCTGAACTCCGGATAAGGCTCCTTGCTCTCCCTGTCCTTCACGAACTCTATCCCTATCATCAGGCCCTTACCCCTCACGTCCCCCATCTCCTCGTACTTGGCCTGAAGCTCCTTCAGGAGTTTGAGGAAGTACTCGCCCACGATGCGGGCGTTCTCCATCAGCTCCCTCTCTATAAGGTCAAGGGTCTTGAGGGCGGCGGCGGCCGCCACCGGGTTCCCTCCGAAGGTGTTGGCGTGGGCGCCCTGGGGCCAGTCCATTATCTCCGCCTTGGCTATCATAGCCCCCATAGGGAGACCGGAGGCTATGCCCTTGGCCACACCTACGATGTCGGGGACGGTGTCCCAATGCTCTATGCCGAACCACTTACCCGTACGGCCAAGGCCGGCCTGGACCTCGTCGGAGATGAGGAGGATACCGTACTTATCCGCCAACGCCCTCAACTTGGGGAAGAAGTCGGGCAGAGGCACTACGTACCCCCCTTCGCCCTGAATAGGCTCAACTATGAAGGCCGCCACCTCTTCGGGAGGCACTATCCTGTCAAACAGTACATGCTCTATGTAGTCTATCAGCTCGTCCGAGGCCCTCTCCGGAGGGGCGTTGAAGGGCGGACGGTACGCGTTGGGGTACGGAACGAAGAAGACGCCGGGGACGAGGGGAGAGAAGCGGGCGCGGTGCACCGTCTTGGAGGAGGTAACCGATAGGGAGCCGAAGGTACGACCGTGGAAGGAGCCTTCAAAGGCGATGAAGTACTGGCGTTTGGTGTGCCATCGGGCGAGCTTCAGGGAAGCCTCCGTGGATTCGGTGCCGGAGTTGGTGAAGAAGACCATCTGGTTGTCCCCTTCGCGGGGGAAGATCTCGGCGAGCTTCTTTGCGAGTCTCACCTCCAACTCGTGGTAGAAGTCCGTACTGACGTGGAGGAACCGCTTCAGGACCTTCTGGATCTCCCCAACCACCTCCGGATGCAGGTGACCGGTGGAGTTCACGGCCACCCCGGCCAGCATATCCAAGAACTTGTTCCCGTCCACGTCCCAGACCCATACGCCCTCGGCGCGGTCAAAGACCAGCTCCGGCCCCTTAGGGTAGGAGTGGGATATGTACCTGCGATGCTCCTTCAGGATCTCCTGTGCCTTCGGCCCCGGAAGGGGGGTCTTTATTTCAGGCCTCTCCATAAGGAGTGTATTCTACCGCAGTTTGGGGTCCGTACGCCTTTAGAATTTCCTCTATGGATTGCGTCTTCTGTAAGATAGCGAAGGGCGAGATACCGGCCAAGGTGGTATATGAGGACGATGAGGTCATCTCCTTTTACGACATCAACCCCAAGGCCCCAGTCCACGTCCTCGTCATACCCAAGAGGCACTTCACCAACCTGATGGAGGAGATACCACCTCCGGTCGCCTCCGCCATCCTGCGCGGGATAAGGGAGACGGTTAAGAAACTCGGCGTTAGGGACTACAGGGTGATAAGCAACAACGGAAGAGGGGCCGGTCAGGAGGTCTTCCACCTCCACTTCCACGTAATAGCCGGCATCACGATATCCCCGGCCACGGTGTGAGGGGTACTTGACATTTTTCAGAATGGGGCCATTATTCTATCCTTAACCCGGACCACCATACCGGGGGGGAAACACCCGTTCCCATTCCGAACACGGAAGTTAAGCCCCCCAGGGCCGATGATAGCGTGCACCGAGAGGGCACGTGAAAGTAGGTCGTGGTCCGGGTCTTTTTTTATTGTGAGCCGAGCCGTACCTTCAAGGGATCCTCCGTCATACCCGTTTGTAAGGCGTTGATAGTCTGACGTTGGTGCAAGATTTCGTATCGTAGTACCAATCGCACTTCCCAAAGGCCGGTTTGATGCTGTGCGGACGTATTGATACCCAATTTCAGAAAGTCTCCGGCGTAAAGTTCCCCGGATTGACGATTTCCGTCTAAGGACAGGTCGCCCTAATTCGCAAAATCCTTAATTGAAATTTGAAAAGATTTTAAGTGTAAGTTTAAGTTTTCTTAACCTTGATTTTCATCTTTTGAAAGGGTATTGTACGACTCCGGGGATAGGCGGAGTATCACCCTATCGGTGCAATCCCCATCGTCCCGTCCGCGCAATGCCGGGGAGGTGTGAAGTCCGTCCCCGAACACCCTAATTGGGTCACTTATCGTCGGTATAATACAAAGTTTAGGGCATAAATTGAGTTTTATGTCGTTAATATGAATTTTGTCGCTAAAATTATGATCTGATGAGGCTATACCCTCAAACTATACCCTCCGACGGTAGGATCAGGAGGTCCCGGACCCATGCGGGGTTCCTGTAGGCGTTGAAGATGGCCTCCGCAACGTCCTCCGGTTTCATCATCTTCTCCCTCTTCGGGACGTACGCGAGACCCTCCCACAGATCCGTATCCACCGCACCCGGCATAACGGTCGTCACCTTAATCCGTCCCTTAAGCTCTTCACCGAGAGCTTGGGCGAAGCCGTAGACCCCGAACTTGGTGGCGCAGTAGGCCGCCCATCCGGGGAAGGCCCTGACGGAGGCGATGGAGCCGAGGACGAAGATGTGGCCCCCCTCCCTGATGTGGGGGAGGGACGCCCTGACGGTGTTGAAGACGCCGGTTAGGTTTACGTCCAAAAGTTCCCTCCACTTCTCCGGTGGCGTATCCTCTACCCTGGCGACGTAGGCGATGCCAGCGTTAGCGACGAGGACGTCTATCGCCCCCGTCCTCTCTACGACGGTCTCAACCGCCCTGACCATCTGGTCGTAGTCCCTGACGTCCGCCCTGATGTAGTTGAACTCCGGGAAGGACTCCCTCCTACCGGTTATAAAGACCTCAAACCCCTCGCGGGCGAACCTGCGGGCGACGGCGTAGCCTATACCCTTGGTCCCTCCGGTTATGAAGACGCTCCGCATTAGGAAGGAATTATAGGGTGCGACCTTAAAATCACTGGCGATGGAGGAGTTCCACCTCATAGTGGCCATCTACGTGTATTACACCCTGAAGTTGGGGACGGTGGAGGGGGAGTTGAGGGAGATGGCGGAGAAAATGAGGGAGACGCGAAACCTCATCCTAAGCGGGCGAAGGTGGAAGGAGATAAAGGAGAAACTTAAGGAGGTGGAGGGGGAGTTGAAGAGGCTGAAGAGGAAGTCCAAGGACGAGGAGTACCGCTCAAAGGTAGCCGTCCTTACGGTTTTCAACCAGATCCTGTGGGCGATAGCCACCTGGGAGGACGGGGACCACGAGGCCCTCATCTCCTTCCTCAAGAAGGTAAAGAGGCGGGCCTCCCGCACGGGATACTTGGAACCCCGTTTGGCCGCTCTATCCCTCCTGTCTGCTGCCCTCTTCAGGGTTAGCGGGGACGATATGAAGGGCCTTGATACCTACATCGCCGATTTGGAGGAGGCCCTTGAGAGGACGGAGCAAGACGATATCCCGACCCTACTGATGCTCCTGGAGGTACTCGCCTACCTGAACTCCGCCCGCTCGTCGGACGACGCCTTCAAGTACGCGGTGAGGTACGCCCTCCTCGCAAAGGACAGCAGGGGTATAGAGTACGGGGTCATTATGAACAACTTCTTTACGATGATGGATGCCATCCTGATGCGTTTGGCCTACGAGGTGAAGGCGGGGAAGATGCTACCTCATACGGTGGATTGGGTGGAGGAGGCCAACACCCTTCTGGACTGGATTGAGGGCGAGACCGAGGTCCCCGCCATGGCGGAACTCTATACGAAGGTCCTCCCCTACGCCGTCCTCCGCTCAAAGTACCTGGAGGGAGACCCCCTACGGCTCTCCGACAGGCTACGGAAGGCGGAGGAGAAGGTCCGCACGTTTATAAACCTCTTCGTAAGGAGTATGGGGGAGGACGGGGAACCTGAAGGAGGGACCACCCTCAAGGCCTAAGGGGCAGGAGCCTCTCCGGTTTCAGGGTACCTCCGACCACCCTACCTACACCGGCAAACTTCCCTTCGGCATACACCCTGTAGAGTCCCTCTCCGGCGTCCGTCTTGACCCTCCCGCCGTTCAGGAAGAGCCTGGCCGCCCTACCCGACAGGTGGACCCTCCCCATCCAGTACAGGGCCTCGTCCGTAGGTATCAGGTCTTCCCTCTCAATCTCGTCGGGGTGCTTCGCCCTATCCACCCTAAAATCGCCTATAGCCGTCCTCCTTAAGGCCACAAGGTGGCCCACCGTCCCTAACGCCCTCGCCATATCTCGGCCGAGGGACCTGACGTAGGTACCGCTCCCAACGAGGCACCTGAACCTTACGACGTTCCCCTCAAGGGCGAGTACCTCCAACTTGGCGACGTAGACCTTCCGGGGCTTCAGGGCTACCTCCTTCCCCTCCCTGGCGAGAGCGTAGGCCCTCTTACCTCCCACCTTCAGGGCGGAGAATCGGGGGGGGACCTGCTCTATGTGGCCTACGAACTGCCGGGCTACCTCCCTAACCCTCTCCAAGGTGAGTGGCGGGACCGGCGCCTCCTCCACCACCTCCCCCTCCGGGTCAAGGGTGTCTGTCTCCCTCCCCAGGGCGAGGGCAGCCTCGTACTCCTTGAGGAGTACCCTGAAGAAGGGGAAGAAGCGGGTGGCCTTACCTACACCTGCCAAGAGGAGGCCGCTGGCGAAGGGGTCCAACGTACCCTCGTACCCTCCCCTAACCCGAAGCCTCCTCTGGAGGACGTTCATAGCCTTCCGGGAGGTCCAACCCTCCGGCTTATCTAACAGAAAGAAACCGTCCATAGGGAAAAGGGAAGGGGGCGCCCAGAGGCACCCCCCTTTCAACTACCTCCTTACGAGTTTCAGGCTCTTTCCGGCGAACCTTACGACGTACACTCCCTTAGGTAGGTGGGAGAGGTCTATCCGCTCCCTACCGGAGACCTCCTCGGAGAAGGCCACCCTACCCATCCGGTCGTACACCTTCAGGATGCCCTTGCCGGAGACGAGGACGGTACTCCCCTCCACCCTCAAGGTGGGGGATACTTCAACTGCTTCGGCTACGTCCGTAGGGTCGTCGTAGGCGAGGGGACACACGCCCCATGCGGTTATGTGGCAGGAGTAGTCCCCGACAGCGAAGGCGAGGGCGGAGGACAGCTTGAGGACCACCACCTCGGACGTGATGGAGTAGGGTGTGGTACCGTAGGAGCCTACGAGGCTCATGCTCAAGCCGTCCAAGAGGCCAACGTTATACCTACCGACGGGGGCCAGGACGTCGGGGAAGAAGTCTCCGGTCAGGTCTACGAGGGTGGGGGGATAGCCGTTCCCCTCGTGGCCGTTCACACCGAACCCCGTACTCTGGGCAAGGAGGGAGCCGTCCGTCCCCTTATACACGAAGACTTCGCCATCGTGGATGACCCAGACGTCCTCAAGACCGTCCCCGTCGTAGTCGGCGAGGGCGACAGGGGAACCGTTGGAGTACCCGCTTACGTTCCAAACCTGCACCCATCCGAAGATGAAACCCCTGTACTTATAGACGGAGACCGACGTAGCCGTCGGGACCACCACCTCGTCCTTACCATCCCCGTCCAGGTCTCCGAGGGCCACCGTGTAGTCGGGCCATATGTTTATGGAGGAGGGGACGCCGGCGGAGAAGGAGCTGTGCAAACTGCCAGAGATGGCGTCTAAGACGTAGATGTCGCCGTTGGAGAGGGGATAGACGACCTCAAGGTCACCGTCCCCGTTCACGTCCCCCAAGGCCGGAGCGTAGGCGGTATCCGGGAGGGTGTAGGTCCAGAGGGGTGAGTAGGAGGTGGCGCATCCGTCTACGGCCACCGCCTCGGACAGGAAGGAGGTATAGACCTCCGGACAGCCGCTGCTGTCGGCGTCGGCTATGGCCGGCGAGGGTCCCCTACCGTCGGCCTTGTCGTACTGATAGACGAGGCTCCCCGTTGCTATGTCCAACACCCTGAAGTATCCGTTGCCGTTGGCGAAGACGTAGGAGTCGGAGGCGGCGAGAGAAGCTATACCGGGTCCAGGGAAGTAGTCGCCGCGATTCTCCCAGATCGTATCCCTTGCTACGGGGTCTATGGCCATCACACCGCCGTTGGAGGAGGACTGCTGGGCGCCCAAGATATCAACGGCGTCGTCGCCGTTTACGTACATCCCTATGATGCTCTCGTCTATAGAGCCGTGCTGGATGTCAAACAGTTTGGCGGGCGTCGTGCTGCACTGGGCGGGCCACCGGTAAAATCCGGTTCGCCTGTAATCGTGTCTGTACTGCGGCCAAGCATCGCTACCCGGCCCGTACAGGCTCTGGCTGACGAGCAACCATATCATAGCACGAATTATAAGGTCGCAATTGGGGGTTAGACGAAGAAGTTGCCCACCCTCTCCGGGGAGATCCTCGCCCTGCTTACCTGGGCGCAACCGAGGTGGATGTAGTCCATATCCCACTCCCTGTGGGCGTCCGTACCTATGAATACCTTCCCCTCGTAATCCCCCATCAGCAGGGCCTCCGCCGTTAGGTCCACCCTCCGTGGGTTGGCGTTCACCTCCAAGGCCTTGTCCGTCTCCTCCGCCCTCCGGAAGACCCTCTCAAGGTCCACGTTGTAAGGGGGACGCTTCTTCAGAACCCTGCCCGTCGGATGGCCGATAACGTGAACGTACGGGTTCTCAAGGGCCTTCAGGATACGCTCCGTTAGGTCCTCCCCGTCCTTCCAAGCGTGGACGGAGGCGATGACGATGTCAAACTCCGCAAGGATCTCGTCGGGGTAGTCAAGGGAACCGTCGGGTAGTATATCCACCTCCGTGCCGTACAGGATCCGGACGTAGGGGTACTTCTCCCTTAGGTGGAGGATGTCGTACTTCTTTCTCTCCAAACGGGCCTCGTTCAACCCCCCTCCGGACGACGGGGAGTGGTCTACGAGGGCGATGAGGGTCTGGCCCCTGCGTATGGCCGCCTGAACGGCCTCCTCCGGCCTCATGCTGCCATCGGAGTAGGTGGTGTGGACGTGGGTATCTCCGGGTAGGCTGGAAGGTAGTAGCGGGGGCGGTAGGGTTCCCCTGATGGCCATCTCCACCTCCTCGCCGTCCCACCTCTGGTAGGGGTGTATGAAGGGGAGGCCAAGCCTCCCGTAGACTTCCTCCTCCGTTGCCCCCTCTATCCCGCCCATCCTCTCAAGGGCCATAACATGCCCCTCCGGTCCCGTGGAATACACGAGGACGCTCCCCTTATCCTCCTCGGTGTATATGTGAATCCGCAAGGGGATCCGGTCTCCACCCCACAGCCAGTATCCCCTGTCGTACCGGCCGGAGAATCCGAGACGGAAGGCGTCCTCCTCCGATAGGGCGAACTCCAAGACGTCAAGGAGAGGGTCCCCCCTCCGGTATCCCCCCACTGCTACGGCCGAAGGGTACGTCCTCCTGAAGGCCTCAACCACTATACGGGCCTCTGGTATCAGGAAGTGGTTCCGGTACCTAAGGTAGAAGAGTACGGCCTCCCTGACCTTCTCCGGGTTCTTGAAGAGCCTGCGGGCCTCTTCCCCCTCAAGGAACTTCAGGAGGTCGTGGAAGGTCCTGACGTCCTTCTCCAAGAGAGTTTTGACCGTAGCCGGCCCTATGCCCCTGACTTTTATGAACTCAACGGCTTCCTCCCCCAACTCCCGACGGGCCTCCTCGTACTCCTCAACCCTACCCTCCTCAAGGAAGGCGACCACTTTGGCCACTATGGCCCTCCCCAACCTCAAGGCCCTCCTTAGTCCCTCCTCCCCCTCGTACTCGTAGATGCTCCTTATATCCTCCGGGAACTCGGAGAGGACCCTCGCTGCCCTGCGGTACGCGTCGCAGTGAAACTTTCGCCCTCCCCTGATGAGGCACGCCCCGTAGAGGAAGTCAAAGATCTTGTACAGCCTGTAATTCGCCTCGTACAACCTTCAGGACCCTCCCTTTAGGTCCGCCAACGCTTCATAGACGTCGTTGTAGGTCTTGAAGACCTTATCAAAGGCCATAACTTCATACACCTTACGGACCTGTCCCTTCGGGCCGCATATTATGATGTCCCCGCCCCTCTCCCTGGTGTGCTTTAGGACGGTTATCAGGGCGCCCCAGATGGCGGAGGATATGTAGGTCGTTTCGGAGAGGTCTATTACGAAGATATCCACGCCGTCGGCAAGCTTATCGTCAAAGAAAACTATCAGAGGCTCACGCAGTGCGGTATCCACTTCGCCTATGAGCCTCACGACTCCTATCCTACCTTCTCTTCTAAACTTCAGAACTTCCCCTATGTGCCTCATACCCTCCTATTCTACTGTCGGCGAGTTAGGTATAGCTCAAGGCCTCCTCTTCCCCCTTCATTACCCTCACGACCCCCTCGGCCAAGGCCCTCATCTCGTCCTCACCGGGATATACGTATATGGGTGCTATGAAGGATAGCCGTCGCTTCAACTCCTCAACTACGTAGTCTTCGTAGGCCATCCCCCCCGTTATTATTATGCCATCCACGTCGCCGGAGAGGACGGCGGCCATACCTCCCGCGTCCTTCGCTATCTGGTAGAGCATAGCATCCACCACCTCCTTGGCCCTCCTATCACCGCTCCTAACCCTCTCCATAACTTTTCGGAAGTCCTTCTCACCGAGGTACGCGTATATCCCCCCCTCGCCGAATATCATCCTCTTCATCTCCTCCAGGGAGTACCTACCGGAGAAGCACAGCTTTACGAGGCTCATAACGGGCAAGGTCCCCGTCCTCTCTACGGAGAATGGCCCCTCTTCCATGGAGTTGGTTATATCCACCATCCTGCCATCCTTATGGGCGGAGACGGTTATGCCGCTTCCGAGGTGTATGACGACGAGGCGGGAGTCCTCATAACGACGTCCGTTGTCCCTCGCCCACCGTTTGGCTACGGCCTTGGTGTTCAGGGCGTGGGATAGGCTGTAGCGAGGGAGGTCCGGGTGGCCGGAGTACCGGGCGAGGGTGTCCATCTCATCAACGCTGACAGGGTCTACGGTGTATGCCCTTATCCCCCACCTCTTGGCGAGGTTGTATCCTATTATTCCGGCGAGGTTGGAGGCGTGGAACCCCCTCTTGCTCTCGTACAGGTCTATCACCATCCCCTCATCAACGATATATGTCCCGCTCTTCAGAGGTTTGAGGAGTCCGCCTATTACGGCTATGGCGTCTATGTCTTCCCCCTTCACCCCTCGGCGACGGAGAATCTCTTCAATTACTTCCTCCCTAAAACGGAGATGCTCCTTTATGTCCTTGAGATTACGGAGATGGGCGTAGTCGTGCCTAACGGTCTCCCTCCAAACTTCCCTGTCGTCCTCGTAAAGGGCTACCTTGGTAGAAGAAGCCCCGGTGTTTATAACGAGTATCCGGACCATTACGTAATTCTAAGGAGGGAGGTACGGGGGATAAGTCGCTTCGCTTACGACCTCTCCAACCTTCGTCGGATAGGACGCCACGGGGTGGATTTGGGACCTCGTTGAGGGCTTTTCGGGTAGGAGATAAGGTAGCTTTGGGAGATACATTTACCACAATATTACATACTTCCTGTGCAATATTGTAATCAATTTTGTCCGTATCTTATTATCCGCAGGGTAGATTGGGCTGGAGGTTTTGAAGAAGAAAGTTTAGATTCCACAAGGCAGATTTGGGACCGTAAAGTCCATAATAAACAACATAGACCTCAATCTTGTTTGAATTCCACAAGGCAGATTTTGGACCCCAAGGAAAAAGTTTTTCCTAAAGGATCGTTCCTTCGTTTGAATTCCACAAGGCAGATTTCGGACCTTCTATTTTGCCGGAAGAAGTATTGAAAAGACGTTTGTTTGAATTCCACAAGGCAGATTTCGGACCTGAAAAAACTCCGCCACACCGTCCTTACCCCACCCCGTTTGAATTCCACAAGGCAGATTTCGGACGCAGCACAGCACCCTTGTGCTGCCCCATGACAGGTGGGTTTGAATTCCACAAGGCAGATTTCGGACCAAGGCATAGCTATCGTACTACAAAGTATTCAGTCCATTTAGTTTGAATTCCACAAGGCAGATTTCGGACGCTGTAGCGTATATCATCGCGAAGCTCCTCCCACTCCGTTTGAATTCCACAAGGCAGATTTCGGACCAACTACAACGCAGGCACAGAACACGGCTGGAAGCGGGTTTGAATTCCACAAGGCAGATTTCGGACACTCATACTCGTCGTACTCATCATCCTCGAACTCGTCCGTTTGAATTCCACAAGGCAGATTTCGGACGTCAGAACCTGACCCCTATCCCCACACCCCCTCCATAGTTTGAATTCCACAAGGCAGATTTCGGACTAACAACATAAATATAGAACGGGGCATAATAAACGAGTTTGAATTCCACAAGGCAGATTTCGGACTTATCTGTCAATCTCCATAATTACCGAATTTAGGTCGTTTGAATTCCACAAGGCAGATTTCGGACCGTACAAGACCCCTGACGGCACCTTTATCCTCCCCGGTTTGAATTCCACAAGGCAGATTTTGGACCGCCAAGGTGTCTATTATGACGGCACTGGCTGGACGGGGTTTGAATTCCACAAGGCAGATTTTGGACTGGCATCCAAGTCCGTCCCAGTTTAGACCTCGCCTTAGTTTGAATTCCACAAGGCAGATTTTGGACCCACTTCACCTCATATCGGTATCCCTGGGCGCGAGTAGTTTGAATTCCACAAGGCAGATTTTGGACTACAGAAGGTCGGAAATAATATACGACACTTTTCCGAGTTTGAATTCCACAAGGCAGATTTTGGACTGCCACAGCCTATAACTGCCCCAATAATAAAACTTAGTTTGAATTCCACAAGGCAGATTTTGGACCCGATACGTCAGATAAATAATTTTCAAATTTACACCCCACAATTTCCCCCGATTTTTGCTGAACCTCCGGTCTTGCATCTCTAAAAATTTGTGAATTTATAAGCCCGTCTCACGAGTTGATACACCAAAACTTTGCCGCCAGTGCGCCTCACAGCCCCCAGCCGAGACTGGGGCCGGTCCCTCCCATAGGCCGCCCTTAGGCGACCACCCGCTGTAGGCACACCTCCTCGGCGGCTCCCTGCCCTTCCCCTGCCTCCTCTGTCTCTCTCCCGGGGACGGGCTTACGGCCTCCCTTCGCTACGCTACTTACTCAGCTTCTAATACCTCCACCCGCTATTATAAGGGGGAAACGGCCGTAAAATTCAAAGATGGGTGTTTATATCCTTCTAATCTTCGCCGGATTGATTCTCTGGGCCAACAACCTCGGTTTTCGCATAATAGACTTCGGACGCGATTGGCCCCTCTTGTTGGTCATCATCGGGGTGTGGGGGTTATCAGAGAGCTGGATCCGAGAGAGGAAGAAAAGGAAGAGGACGGAGTGAGCGGCACCGCTATAATACGCCCTTGGAGGTTAAGGAGATAACCCACCTGTTGGAGGACGTTGAGGAGGGGACGGCCTTTGTGGTTATACGGGGTAGGACGTTTGATAACCTCCCCGATGTTCCCTACGCCATCAAGCGGGGGGCGGTCCTCCTGATAACCCCCGAAAGGCTCCCCTACGACACCCCCCAAACGCTGGTCAAAGACCCCCGCAAGGCTGCTACGGAGTTGGCCGATAAAGTCTATCCCGGCTGGCGTTTCCTCAACCTCGTCGGCATAACGGGGACCAACGGGAAGACGACGACCTCCTTTCTGATACGCAACGCCCTAAGGAAGATGGGCTATCCCCCGGCCCTCATAGGTACGGTGGTATGGGACGACCTCCACAGGGTCAAGAAGGCCACCCTGACCACCCCCGAAGCCTTCTACATCAGGAGGATCCTCGGCAGGGCGGCGAGGAAGGGGGCGAAGTTCGGGGTTATGGAGGTCTCGTCCATAGGTCTGGCCCAGGGGAGGGTTGAGGGGATGGAGTTCGCCGTAGGTGTCTTAACGAGCATCGGGCGGGACCATCTGGACTACCACGGGAGCTTTGAGGCCTACATAGAGGCTAAGGCCCTGCTCTTCTCCCGCTCCCGTAAGGCCCTCATAAACGCCGACAGCCCCTATGCCCCTTACTTCCTCTCTGCCGCCAAGGGGGAGGCCTACACCTACGGTGAGGGGAAGGGGGACTTCCCGTTCCGGATACTGGAGACGTCCATAGAGGGTACGGTGGTTGAAATCTTAGGGAGGAGGGTAAGGACGCCCCTTATAGGGAAGTTCAACGCCCAGAACCTGACGGCGGCCTTCGGCTCCCTCGTCCTCCTCGGCTTCAAGCCCGACACCGTCGCCCAATCGCTGGACAGCGTAAGCGGCCCCCCCGGAAGGTTGGAGAGGGTCTTCGCCGGGAAGTTTCACGTCTTCGTGGATTACGCCCACACCCCGGACGCCATAGACCGGGTCCTGTCCGTCCTCCGCCCCTACGCCCGACGCCTGATCGCCGTCTTCGGGGCCGGTGGGAACCGGGACAGGGGGAAGAGGCCGGAGATGGCTAAAGCCGTTGAGAGGTGGGCGGACATAGCCGTACTTACGTCGGACAACCCCCGTTGGGAGGACCCGATGGCCATAATAGAGGACATCCGGCGAGGGTTCAAGGAGATGAGACCTGTAGTGATACCGGACAGGCGGGAGGCCATAGGGGAGGCTCTGGCCATAGCAGGGGAGGGGGACGTGGTGGTCGTACTGGGTAAAGGACACGAGGACTATCAGGAGATAGAGGGAAAGAGGCTCCCCTTCAGCGACACCGAGGTTATCAGGGGGCTTCTCGGCCTACCCACCCCGGCGGAGTATTCCCCGTAGGATGAGGTTGGCCACCGTATCCTCCACGTCCTGAAACCTGTCTATACCACCGTCTCCTTCAAACAGGTACCGCATAGCCCCGTAGATGAGTCCCCTTATGGCGTACGATATGGCCTCCGCATCCCCCTCTACGAACTTCCCCTCCCTCTGCCCCTCCTCTATGATCTCCTGTATGAGGCCGAAGTACCTGTCCCTCTTGTTGAGGTTCCGGATGAGGTCCATCCGGCGGGCCATAGAGGAGAAGACGAAACTATAGACGAAGCGGAGGAAGTCGGGGTTCTCCCGTACCTGCCTGAAATGCTCCCTGACCCACACCTCCAACCTCTCGGCAGGGTCCTCTATACCCTGTAGCCTCTCCTCCATCTCCTCCAGCGCTCTCTCCTTGAGGTACCGGAATATGCTGATGATCAGGTCCTCCTTGGAGCGGAAGTAGAAGTAGAAGTAGCTCTTGGTCTTTCCGAGGGCTTTGGCCAGATCCTCCATAGACGTGTTGTCTATGCCCTTTTCTATGAAGACCTTCATCGCCGACAGTATTATCTCCCGCCGCCTTCTCTCCCTACTTTCCACGCCGTCGTATTCTACGGTCGCACTGCTACTCTCCGAGTTTCCAGATGAAGGAGGCCCCCAACGAGTACGCATAGACCTCCGCCGTTATCGGTGGTACGTTGAAGCGGAGGTAAGGGAAGTTTATGAGGCCGAAGGCCCTTGATACGCTAAGGGAGAATACGAAGCTCTCGGAGGCGTAGAAGACCCCCAGCCGCCACCGGGACATTTCCCCCTCCTTGAGC
>WGAN01000155.1 GCA_015494805.1 Caldifarciminota bacterium | reverse complement strand
CGGTCCTCAAGGGTGAATCTGGAGTGGAGCAGATAGACGGGTACCCCCTTGCCCTTCAACCTTTCGTAGGTCTCCTGGGCGGAGGCGACGGTGTTCCTTATCACTATTACCCTCTTACCCTCCTTTGCGTGCCTCAAGATCTCCTCAATTTCCCCGTCAAATCCGGGGGCGGATTTACGCCTCCTTCTACCCTTGCCCTCCCCATCGTCCTCGTCGGCCACGAGGAAACGAAGCTCTATCTTGTGCTTCCTTATCCGTCTGAAGTCTTCCTCGTTATCCTCGTAGATGTTGATCATCGGGGCGTTTCCCTCCCCGACCCTGTCTATAACCTCCTCCCTTACGAACTCCGGTAGGGTAGCCGTCATAAGGAGGAAGTTGCCACCCATCTTTACGGTGTCCTCAAGGAACTTGACGATTATGGCCGCCGCTCTGGGGTCGTAGGCCTGCACCTCATCAACCGTCAGCCTTGAGTAGGAGATTACGGCGTATATCTTCTCAAACGTGGGCGGTTTCAGGGCGTAGGGGAAGAACTGGTCCCCCGTTGAGACCAGGAACGGGTGCGCTAGCTGGCGGGCGAGGGCGTAGGATGTGAAGTCTTCGCCCCTCTCAAGGTAGAAGACGTCGGCGTCGGAGTGGAGGAGGCCGCTTCTTCCTGTCCCGAATACGTCCTCCGCCCTCTGGAACATCTGATTCACGGCAGCCCTCAAGGGTAGGGTGTATATGGCCTTGTAGCCGGCGGACCAGAGGAAGGCGAACTCCGTTTTGCCATAGCCCGTGGGGGCGACGAGGATGAGGTTCCCGTCTCTTTCCTTCAACTCTGCAAACTGCCACGCCTCCTCCCCTATCCTCTCCCTAATCGCCCTATGTACCTCGTTCCTGTCCTTAGGCGGTATCTCAACATCGGAGAAGGAAACCCCCTCCTCTTCCTCAACCCAGGAGGCGAAGTGGTCCGCCCTCTGGAGTAGGCCGCGGATGAGTACGCCCCTCCTGTTCCTATCCGTTATCTCCCTGTCGGAGATCTGGGACAGGATGCCGTAGGGTGGCGGTGCGATGCGGGGGTCGGAGACGGACATACCCCCGGCCAGCGATTGGGTTATGTCCTCGTTCAACCTGTAGGCTTTCCCCATCTCGTTTTTGAGGTTTTCAAGGAGGGCGTTCCTGAAATCTTCATCTTCTAACAGTCTCTCTGCCAGTTCGTTCAGGGCGCTCAAACCCTTACCGATTATCTCCTCAAACCTTTCCCTCCAGTGGTGATATGCAACGGCTACCCTAACGTCATCAGAGGCGTCCCCCGGCACAAAGAGGAGGGAGACGAAGGAGTGGGGTACGTTTAAGGTGAGGTCAAAAGGCTCGTAGCCCGTATTCTTCAGGATCTTTATCTGGAAGTAGGGGAGTACCTTACCCAGGTCGTGATACTCTATAGCCTTCAAGATCTCATCCTCAATACCTTCAAAGTCCTCAAGTGGGTTCCGGCCCGTGCGTTTGAAGTGAGACTTCAGGGAAATGAAGGTTTCTTTCACATCTTCGGTGTGCCTTTTGAGGGATACCCCAGTACTTTTGGCAAGGATATAGGTCATTGAGACGGAATTATAAGGGTGTGCGTCAGATCTTGCGTTATTTGCGCAAAAAACGAGGAGATAGGAGACGAGCCTTGGGGAGTTATAATACAATCATCCGGACGCCCTCCTCGGTCCGTCAGGTCTATAATACCGTTATGCCCTTCGTAGATGTAAGGGGCTGCCGCTACCACTACGAGGAGGCGGGGAAAGGGGATAGGACCGTCGTCTTCGCCCACGGCTTCCTGTTGGACAGCGGCCTCTTCCGCTATCAGATGGAGGAGTTCGCCAAGGATTACAGGGTAGTGGCCTTTGACTGGAGGGGGCAGGGGAGGAGCGAGCCTACCGAATGGGGGTACGAAATAGAGAGCCTATATCGGGATGCCGTTGACCTGATGAAGTTCTTCGGGTGTGGGAAACGCCCCTGCGTGTGGGTGGGGGTTTCTATGGGAGGGTTCGTCGGTATGAGGTTGGCCGCCCGCAATCCGGAACTCCTTAGGGGGGTGGTCCTGGCCGACACCGGCGCCACAGCGGAGAAACCTCTGAAAAAACTGGTCTGGTCCCTGATGGCCATAATCTTTCAGCTCTTCGGCCCCGGCTCCGTCGCCGGCGGTATAAAGAAGGCCCTGTTCTCCCCGCATTCCCTGAATAAGCCCTTCGTCGGGGAGTACGAGAGGAAGTGGAAGGAGTGGGCGAAGGACAAGAGGAGGAGGGAAGCCCTCGTACGTACGGCATGGGCGATATTCAACCGCCCATCCTTTGAGAGGGAACTGCATAAGATACGGATACCTACCCTGATAGTCGTAGGGGAGGACGACCGCTCCCGCCCCTACGGGGAAGCCCTCCAACTCCACAGGGCGATAGAGGGGAGTAGGTTGGTGGTGATACCGAGGGCCGGCCACAGCTCCCCCCTTGAGAACCCAGAGGAGTTCAACCGCCACCTTAGGGAGTTTTTGAAGGAGGTCTTTGATGAAGGTAGGTAGGGTAGATTTCGGAGGTAGGGTTTCCATAGCCCTCTTCAAGGACGGGGGCTGGGTACCCGTCGCCGACCTGGGACTCCCGGAGTACGGGGAGGACCTCTTCGCCCTCCTGCGAGACTGGGGAGAGCTGGACGTAAAGGGGAGGCTTGAGGGGAGTAGGCCTAAGGAGGGGAAGCCCCTTCCCCCTTTCAAACCCTTATCCTTCCGAGACTTTATGCTCTGGGAGAGGCACTACGTACAGGCTAAGTTGGGTCTGCTGCGCACATTCAAACCCCTCCTCTACCGCCTCGTGAAACTACCCGGAATGGGGAGGCTCCTGAAACCTCCGAGGATGTTCTACGAGAGGCCTGTCTATTACGTAGGGAACCACCTCCAGTTCTACGGGGATGGGGAGACGGTACCCTACCCATCCTACACCCGCTACCTTGACTACGAGTTTGAGCTGGGCGTGGTTATGGTGCGGAAGGTGCGGAACCCCTCCCCGGAGGAGGCTCGCCGGGCCATAGGTGGCTTCGTCCTCATAAACGACTTCACGGCGAGGGACATGCAGGTGAGGGAGTTCTACGGTAGCCCCTTCGGCCCGGTCGTGAAGGCCAAGAACTTCGCCACGGCGATGTCTAACTTTGTCATCCCCGCCTCCGAGATACTTCCGAGGTTTGAGGAACTTGAGGTGAAGGTATACATAAACGGCGAGATGGTCTCCCGCTCCACAACGGCCAACCCCCAACATTCCCCCGTGGATATGGTGGCTTACGCCGGTCTTGAGGAGACCCTCTATCCCGGCGAGGTTATGGGGACGGGTACGGTGCCGGACTCCTGCGGCGTTGAGCTTGGCCAGCGTCTTGAGGAGGGGGACGAGATAACCCTTGAACTCGTGGGGTTCGGCACCTTGACCAACCGCATAGGGAGGAGGGGGAAGGATGTACCTTGAGGTAGGGATATACGACTCCCACATCCTCCTAAGGACACCCCCGGACCTGGCCTCCAACCTCTCCCTCCTCCGCCGCATCCTCTCCCACTACCCTTGCAAGTGCCAGAGGAGGATGTGCCTCTTCCCCTCCCACAGGAACGAGTTCCTACCCACCGTCGGGGTGATACACCTGCGGCCGGAGGACCCTTGGAGGGTGGCGTCCTTCTTCGGCAGGGCCTTGAGGAACTACTACGGCCCGAAGGCGGAGAACTTCGCCCTCTTCCACGCCGGGTCGGTATCCGACGGGAGGGAGGCCATCCTCTTCCTCGGCCACCACGCCTGGGGGAAGAGTACCCTCGTCCGGGGTTTCCTTCGGGAAGGGTACCGGTACCTCTCGGACGATATGGTGGCCTTCGGCATAGGGGACGGTCTGGTCTATCCCACCCTCCCCGTGGAGCATCGCCTCCACTTCGGCGAGGTGTCCAACCCCGTACCGATAGGGACGGTCTTCCTAAGCCGCTACGTACCGGAGGGGGAGACGGTGATAGAGGAGGTGGAACCTTACGAGGCCTACCTCTTCGCTATGGAAAACCTCCTGAACCCCGGAGCCGTAGGCCGAAACGCCCTATCCCTACTTTTGACCTCCCTATCCTCCGCCCGCACCTACCGGACCCTCCACTCCGACTGGAGGGACGTCCTCCGCTTCTACTCCTCCAGGTCCCGGTAGGTGAACTTATCAACCGTGTAGTACTTTACGACGGTACGGGGGTCGTTATAGACGGAGGGGGGGAGGCCGGCCTTGTGCGCCAGTTCGCTAAGGAAGGCAACCGGGTCCGGTATCTTCTCCCAGACCTGGGGTAGGAAGGTGGCCCTACCCTCCGGATGCTCCAATATTAGGCCCATATCGGGGCGGAGCCTACGGATGAGGTCGGCGAGGTCCTCGTAGGGGAGTACCTTCGGCTCCGAGAGGACGCTAACTTCAACCTCCACGTAGGGCCATTCGTCCGGGTGGAGAGGGGGGAAACGGGGGTCCCTGAAGGCGGCGGCGAGGGCGTTGTAATGCACGTCAAGGGCGAGGGGGCGGTAGGCCTCTACGCTCCCTATGCACCCCCTAAGCTGACCGTTCTTGGTTAGGGTGACGAAGCTCGCCCCGTCCTCCAACAGTCGGGGGGGAAGGTCGCCAAGGGGAGGGGGGGAGAGGTCGCCACGGAAGGCCCGCGATATGGCAGAGTGTGCGATGTCTAAGAGTAGCTTCTTCTCCTCCTTCGTCAGCCGCATAACGAATTATAAGGGTGAAGGATTTATCGCCTTTAACTTACGTCGTCTTCCACCCTGAAGCCCACCTGCACCACCACCTGAAACTCGCTGACCTTCCCGTCCTTTATGGCCCCGCGTATCTCCTTAACCTCAAACCACGAGAGGTGCTTCAGGGTCTTGGATGCCCTCTCAACGGCCGCCTTTATGGCCTCCTCTACGGAGTTCTCGCTCGTGCCTACCAGCTCTATCTTCTTATAGACCTTTGCCATAAGGCAGAATTTTACCCCCGCCCCACCGGGTGGATGGGGGAAATCGGGAGAACGGGTGGGGCAACGAACTTTTTTCAAATTATGGCCATATATATCGGTTCTAAGACACAATTGAGATGAGATTCTGCCTTCGTAAGGAAAATTCGGTTTTTACGGGTATTAAAATTATTTTTTCCGTATATTGGTAATTTTTGAATGCTGATACGACGATAAATGTCCCCTTATTCACCGGATCCTAGAATCGGGATTGTAAAAACTTTGAGGTAAGTTTATCGGTTTAACAATAGAAATATCCCAAAACTTGCATATTTTATATAAAGTTATGCACAGTTTTAAGAGTTCTCTGGTATAAAACTCTCTGGATTTCTAATAATTAATTCTGTACCAAAT
>WGAN01000154.1 GCA_015494805.1 Caldifarciminota bacterium | reverse complement strand
CTTAATGTAGGCCATCGCCCGGAGGACCCTAACCTCACCCTTCGGACTTATGGCCCCATCCACCTCCCTATAGACCGATAGGGACGGGTAGTAGGCCATACCTACGGTCGGGGCAATAGAGAGTATGCGGTGCCTCCAGACGTAGGACACGCCCGCCCTGAGGCCGGGGGGCACCCCCCGAAGGGAGGAGTTGAACCTATCTATCTCCCTATCCCTTACCCCCATAATCACCGGTTTGGCGAGGCTCAAGGAGAGGAAGGGGGAGAGGTCCCCGAATTCCCGGTAGAGGGTGAGGTTGTAGAGGCGGTAGTAGTAGGAGGTGGTTAGGGCCTCCTCCGGTGCCGTTGCGTTCTCCCGGAGGTACATACCCCCGTAGGCGACGGCTATGGCGAACGCCCCCCGCCTTACGCCCCCCTCTAAACCGAACTGGTGCGTCTCCTCCAGCCATGTCCAGCGGGGGAGATAAGTTGCCGGGCTAAGGTGAAGGGCTAAGAGAGGGGCCATTTTCTATTGGGTATTATACGGTCGCACCACCGTCTTTGGTAAATTCCCTTAACAGGACCCTCGTTATCCTTTGGGCCGTCCTGCCGTCCCACAGGGGTATCTCCGTTTTCTTAAAACGACCGAACTTCCTCTCTGCGGCCTCAAAGAGGTCCTCCGGCTCCTTCACCAGCTCGTTCGTCCCCAAAGTGATGGTTATTGGCCTCTCCGTATTCGGCCTAAGGGTTATGCAGGGGATTCCGAGGAAACTCGTCTCCTCCTGTACGCCCCCGGAGTCGGTTATGACGAGGCCGCTCCCCATCATCAGGGAAAGGAAGTGGGTGTAGCGGAGGGGTTTCAGGGCCAGAAATTCGGCCTCTATGCCCCACCTCTCCATGTTCTTGCGCGTTCTGGGGTGGACGGGGAAGACGACCGGATACCTGCGATGGAGAGAGTTGAGGGCGTCTATTATCCTCCTAAGCCGCTTCGGGTCGTCCACGTTGACCGGACGATGGAGAGT
Organism: Caldifarciminota bacterium; assembly: GCA_015494805.1. Lineage (GTDB taxonomy): Bacteria > Hydrothermota > Hydrothermia > LBFQ01 > LBFQ01 > JAADCS01. Next base: position 4,979 of record WGAN01000154.1, on the reverse strand, counting down.
CGCCAGTACGTACCTCCCCCTCTCTAAACCCAACTCCCGCCAGTACTCCAACCTTTCGGCCACCGGTCGGATACGTACCAGGCTGTCTATCATTATGTTGCCGACGGTGAAAACCTTGGCGGGGTCTTTCCCCTCCTTCAGGAGGTTCTCCGTAGCGTCGTAGGATGGGGAGAAGAGGAGGTCCGAAAGGGCGTCGGTCGTTATGCGGTTTATCTCCTCCGGCATGCTCCAGTCCCTACTCCGCAGACCCGCCTCAACGTGAGCGAGGGGAATCAGGAGGTGCTTACTGGCCACAGCGAGGGCGAGGGTGGAGTTCACGTCCCCGAAGACCACAACTACGGTCGGCGAAAGTTCCTTCAGGACGTCCTCCGCCTTCGCTATTATCTTGGATATCTGCTTCAGGTTGGTATCGGAGCCTACGCCGAAGTAGAAGTCCGGTTCCGGAAGGGCGAAGTCCTCAAAGAAGGCCTGTGAAAGCTCGTAATCGTAGTGCTGGCCGGTATGGACAACGATAGGTTGCTCCCCCGCCTCCCTTAAGGCGTAGAAGAGGGGGGATAACTTCACGAAGTTAGGTCTGGCTCCGGCTACGAGTACTATCCTCAAGGGGGTATTCTACTGGTGGAGGGGTAGGGACGGGAGATTCGGAGAATCGCTACCCGCATATTCTCCAACTACCTTAATACGGTGGGACACAGGCCCGAACTCTCTAATCATCGTATCCATAAAATCGGCCGTCTTCTTCGTCATACGGACATTCCACCGATGGGACAACATCCCATCCCTAGCCCGAAACAACGAACCGTAAGTCCGACTTCAGAAAAACGATCCAAACGGAGGTACCTATTTCCCATCAGGCCCGATATGGCGTTGTGGGATGTATGTCAGTGTTCCCCATAATTCCGACATTTTTTGAAATAATAACAGAAATTTTGCACAAATTTATATTAAAAATTCCGCAAACAAGGAACCCTAACAACGCCGAAATCCCCAGCCTTAACGGGGTTTGCGGTTGCATCAGACCAGGGTGGGAGGCTCGCCGTCCTTTCAAAAATGTAGGTCAGGCTTTAGGAAACCCGCAATCGCACTTCAATAAACTGATAGTCGCATTTCAATTTTGGATATTACGCCGATAGGATGCCGCTCCATCCGAACTCATCCGTTGATCCTTAGGGGGTCGTGGAAATCCGGGATTCTGCTGATAGGATGGTCATTGTTTTATAGCCTCATCAGACGATCGGAATTTATCGGAATTTAACACAGAATTTCTGAAGATTTAATAACACGACTACATATTCTAACCATTTTTGTGAAGAACTTTTATATCTTGTCCCCTTTCTTGTCCCACCAAAGTTCGGAAGCCCTATAGAACCACAACCTATGCGGGACGGTGAATAGGTATCCCTATATCGGCTCAATGTCCCCCACGGCCCACTTTCAGGGAATTGACGGTCATCGGCAATCCAAGTTCCCGGAGGACGCATTCCCCCATCCGCCGAATACCCCGTTCCCCTCAAAAATCGTAAGTCAGACTTCAAAAAATTAAAACCTACACTTCAATAAATCGTAAGTCGTAATTGCAAAATTTTAAAATTACTGGGCCATTAGGCCGGAGGCCATTCCATCAACCGAATACTCAACGCCCGAATTGAAAAGTGTCATTGTTTCCACCTCCAAAGTTTCCCAACGGTCTTATCCACACTTTTGTTTCACTTACACTCTCCGACGTATTGGCCTCTGTTTGGTTTGGACGTAAGGCCCCTACGGTTGTATCTATGCCGATTCACCAGTATAATAGCCCCCTCAAATGGGCAAAGTTTTTGAGGTTCCGCTTGAAAAAGAGCTTAAGGAGAGCTACCTTGACTACGCCGTCAGCGTTATCGTAGGTAGGGCGATACCCGACGCCCGCGACGGCCTGAAGCCCGTACAGAGGCGCATCCTCTACGCTATGAAGAGGTTAAACCTCCTCCCCAACCGACCCTTCCGTAAGTCGGCTACAGTCGTCGGTGAGGTCATAGGTAAGTACCACCCCCACGGGGATCAGGCCGTCTACGACGCCCTCGTAAGGATGGCCCAGGACTTCTCCCTCCGCTACCCCCTCATAGACGGTCAGGGGAACTTCGGCTCCATAGACGGCGACCCCCCCTCCGCCTACCGTTATACGGAGGCCCGCCTGAAGCCCATAGCCCTTGAGGTGATAGGGGAGATAGACGAGGACACGGTGGACTTCGTACCCAACTTTGACGGCCAGTATCAGGAGCCGGTCATAATGGCCTCCCGCTTCCCCCACCTCCTCGCCAACGGCACCACGGGCATAGCCGTAGGTATGGCCACCAACATCCCCCCCCACAACCTCCGGGAGGTCATAGACGCCGCCGTCGCCCTCATAGACAACCCCGACCTCCCCGACGAGGCCCTTCTGGACATCGTAAAGGGTCCGGACTTCCCCACCGGTGGCTACGTCCTGGGGTACGAGGGCCTCAAGAAGGCCTACCTGACCGGCCAGGGTAAGATAACCATCCGGGGGAAGTACAGGGTTGAGAACCACCGTATAGTGATAACCGAGATACCCTACGAGGTTAAGAAGGCGGACCTGATAAGGCAGATAGCCGAGCTGGTTAAGGCGGGGAAGGTTGAGGGTATAAGCGACCTAAGGGACGAGAGCGACAAGGAGGGTATAAGGGTCGTAATTGAGTTGAAGAGGGGAGCGGACCCTAAGGTGGTGGAGAACCAGCTCCTCAAGTACTCCAATCTCCAGAGGACGTACGCCATAAACATGCTCGCCCTCGTCGGGGTCCAGCCTCGGCTCCTCTCACTCAAGGAAGCCCTCCTGATCTACCTGAAGCATAGGGAGGAGGTGATACGGAGGCGGACGGAGTACAGGCTGGCCAAGGCCTCCCATCGGTTGGAGATAGTGGACGGTCTCCTCAAGGCCATAGACGTTATGGACAGGGTCATAAAGACCATCCGGGAGGCGGAGAACCCTAACGTCGCCAAGGAGGGGTTGATGGCCATGGGCTTTACCCCCCTCCAGGCCCAGAGCATCCTTGATATGCGGCTATCCTCCCTGACGAGGCTCCAGATGGAGAGCCTGAAGGAGGAGAAGGCGGAGCTTGAGGAGAAGATAGCCCGCTACCGCTCCATCCTCGGAGATAGGAGCGTCCTCCTCAACCTGATGAAGAGGGAGCTACTTGAGGTGAAGGAGAAGTACGGGGACGGCCGCCGTACTGTGGTCCTGAAGCAGGAGGTGGGGGACTTTGACATTGAGGCCCTCATAAAGGAGGAGGACGTCGTCGTCGTCTTCACCAAGGGCGGATACGCCAAGAGGCTACCCTTGAGGTCCTTCCGGGCTATGAACCGCCGCACCCAAGGTAAGTCGGCCATAAAGTTCTACGAGGACGATTCCCCCGCCGCCATAGTCAAATGCTCCACCCACGACGACATAATCGTAATAACGGACAGGGGGTCGGTCTATTGGACCAAGGCCTACGAGATACCGGAGACGTCGGCGGCGGCCCGCGGCAGGTCCATCCGCAACATCTTCAAGAACTACGAGCGGGACGAGAAGGTGGTCTGGGCCTTCCCCATCCCCAAGGATCCGGAGAGGTACGAGTTGGTCGTCCTCACGGGTAGCGGCCGCATAAAGCGGGTCAAGTTCTCCGAGGTCCTAAGGGGAAGGAAGGGGACGTCCATATCCAAGGAGGGGGTGGTCAGCGTCTTTCCAAGGCTCAACGAGAGGTACATCTTAGTGGCCTCAAAGGAGGGGAAGGGGTACCGTATGAAGGTGGAGGACGTACCCGTCTTCAGGCGCCAGAGCCTTGGCGTCTACGCCCTAAGGGGTGAGCCTCTCGTGGCCATACCGATAGACGAGGGGGACGAGGTGATAGTCATAACCGAGAAGGGGTACGCCAAGAGGATGGAGGCCAACGAGGTACCCGTCCTGAACAGGGGTAAGAAGGTGGGGGTACGTCTGACCACCGGGACCCTCCTAACCCTCTTCCGCTATCCGGGGAACGAGAGCGAGGCCATAATTCTGACGGCTAAGGGTTTGATAAACCGCATAAAGCTCCACGATATACCCAAGTACGGTAGGGAAGCGCGAGGCGTGAAACTCATAAAGCTGGCCAAAGACGACAGGGTGGTGGATGTCGTTATAACGGAGTAGTATCGCAGGCCTATCCGGGTGGGGAGGCGTCCCCAAGGACGTTGGATTTTGGACACCCCGTTTGTTGGGGTAAGGTTTCGTCCCGTAAAGGAGAGTGGTATCTCCATCGCCCGAAGTTAGGACGATCCAAGGCTAAGGCCCGTATATAGCAAGGATTTACCCCCGGTTATACCTCCGTAAGTTCGGAGAGGTATATTTCCGTTCCCCCATAATTCCATAATTTTTGCGAAGAGATAATTGATATTTTGCACAAATTAACGGAAAATTTGGTGGTTATACCGATAGCGATCCGTTAGAACCCAAGTTTCAAAAGATAAAATTTGAACTTCAAAAAACTGAAACCTGTACTTCAATAAATCGTAAGTTATGCTTTAAGATTCTTAAATCCGCATTACGAAATTTTACTCCCCCTAAAATACCCAAGGAGGACACCCATAACCGGTGAAGATTCCGCCCCAATATTACGCCTAATTTCACTCGCCGTGAGTCTGAAATAGTGCAACATCCCTTAAAATTTTCGTCGTATTCGGTTGTATTTATGATAATATTGTTGAAATTATACATAAATTAGCAGATTAAGATTCACAAACGCGCCCACGGAAGTTGGGACTTGGGAAGGATTCTACCAACGCCGAGAGCTGCCGTATAAACGGGAACTTGCGAAAGGATGCGAGAATTTGTCTGTCCTTGTCAAAAACCAAAAATCGTACTTCAAAGAATTTTCAATCAAATCTAAAAATTTTTGCAATCCCTATTAACGAATTTTGGAAGGCATAAACAACGGGGCGCAATCCGAATTCAGGACCATCCGTCCGTT
>WGAN01000153.1 GCA_015494805.1 Caldifarciminota bacterium | reverse complement strand
CCCAACTCCCGCTCGTCCGGTAGGGAGAAGAGGAGGCGTATGTCGGGGGCAAGGCGGCGGAGCTCCCTCGCTATCCGTACCATACGGGGTAGGAGCCTGCGGACCTCGTCCGGACGGGAGCCGGGGAGAAAGCCAACGGTGGTGGCACTGCTCCGAAAGGGGGCCTTAGACTCCGTAAAGGCGACGGGATGGCCCACAAAGGTTGCCTTTACTCCGTAGGATCTCAAGAAAGGTTCCTCAAAGGGGAGGACGGTCAGGACGCCGTCAAGGCGGGCGAGGTGCCTGACCCTCCACTTGCCCCATGCCCATACCTGCGGGGCTATGTAGTATAAGACCCTCTTCCCGTACCCCTTCAGCTTTAAGGTGATGGGGAGGTTGAAACCGGGGAAGTCCACGGCGAGGAAGACGTCGCTCTTAAGGGCCTCCCTAAGGACGAGGGAGCGGAGGCGGTTTATAGCCCCCAACTTCCTTATCGCCTCCTGTATCCCCACGACCGATACCTCGGAGGGGTCGGCCAGTATCTTTACCCCCGCCTCCGCCATACTCTCCCCACCGATCCCCACGAAGGATACATCCGGGAACCTCTCCCTTATCCTCCTGACGGCAAAGGCGGCGTTCTGATCCCCGGACCTCTCCCCAGTGGAGACGAAGACCCTCACTCGTCCCAGCCTCCTCCCTCGTCAAAGTCAAGGGATGGGGCAACGTACTTGGAGGTGAAGGTGGCCTCCTCCGGATCGTCCGTCTTTATCAGGACGTACTCCCCCGTGCCTATGGGGTCGTAGAAGTAGTAGGTGTAGCCCCCGCCGGTGTAATAAACCCACTTTACGTACGGCCTGCTTCCCTCGCTCATATCCACCCGTGAGACCTCGTCCGGTTTCCCGCGCTTTATGTAGATCCTGCCCATATCCGTGTACCTACCCAAACGGTTGGGCGTTGAGAAGGCACTGTCGGCGTAGAGGACCCTCTTCCGGAACTCCATATAGAAGTCGTCCCCCCTCTTCTGCCAGAACCTGCGGAGGAAGTTTATCCTCTCCCTGGGGTCTATTATCCTTCGGAAGGTACGCAGCTCCTCCTCGGAGGCCACGTAGTCTATGAAGGCGGCTATGTTATCACCGTACTTGGAGACCATAAAGGGCCGCTTAAAGGTCACCTCCTCACCGAGTTTGGGGGATATTACGCTAAGGACCAGCTCGTAGTCCCCCTCCTTTAGGTCCCATATGGGGAGAGTTAGGGCGAGCTTCCCCGCCCCCTTCAGAGCCTTGGTTGGGAGGCGGAGTATAGTCTCACCGTCTTTGTTTATGACGCCCATGACTACGGCGGGGGAGTCGGAGAGGGTCTCAAGGTAGAGGTTCATATAGCCGTAGAAGACGTCCGTAAAGGATGGCCTTATGAAGAGGCTGTCCCTACGGAAGAGGGCGGAGGGGTCGTTCCGGGAGATGCGGTAGGCGAGGACGGGGGAGGAGGTTTTGAGACGGCCGTACCCGCGGATGTGGGCCTTGAAGGGGTAGGTCTTGCGACCGAGTTTGACGGAGCCGCTCAACTCCGTGCTGTCCCACGGTATGGCCCCCTCGTAGAAGAGGAAGAGGTCGTTGGAACCGTTGAGCTTGTTGGAGAAGGTGTCCCTGAAGGGCTTTCTGCCGGCCGAGCGGAAGGTCAGCTCTACGGATACCTTACCCTTCAGGGCCTTGTCGGAGATCAGGTGCAGGGCCACCACGACGTAGCGGAGGTTGTCGTTTATAGGGAACCATACCGGATACACCTCCACCTTCACCAAAGTGAGAATTGCCAGCATTTGGACTATTCTAAAGCCGTAAAGTGTCCCCCATCCTTATAATGGAGAGTATGCTCCTTGTAACTCACTTCTCCGTCCCCTCCCTCTGGCAACCTTGGGAGACCACCTTAAGACCCCAGCCCCTCTGGGAGGACACGGCCACCCTCCCCCTTGATGTAAGGCGGTACGTGATGCGTTTCGGCCTGCTCGGAGGCTACCTCTCCTACGCCGAGGTGAGGGTTGAGGGGGTGGCACGATGGACCTTGGACAGCCTTAGTCTGGACTTCTACGGCTACACCGTAGATAGCGTAAAGTTGAACGGGACGCCCGTACCTTTCACACGGGACAGCAGTAGCCTGAAGGTGTCCTTCCCCTCCCCCATCCCCTCCGACTCCCTAATTTCCCTGACCGTCTTCTACCACGGGGACCCCGACTCCGTCCCCTGCCCCTCCTTCTCTGGCGGCATATACGTGCGCAGCGACCACTCCTTCTACACCATGGGCTACCCGGAGGGGTTCAGGTGCTGGGTCCCCTCCCTGGACAGGCCCTACGAGAAGGCGGACGAGGGGGTGGAGTTCTTTGTAGAAACGGACACCTCCTTTACCGTCCTGGCCAACGGCGTCCTTCTGGACACGGTATCCACCGGCAGTACGAAGGTCTGGCACTACCGCCACTCCCACCCCATAGCCCCCTACCTCGTAAGCATGGCGGGGAGGAGGTTGGCCGCCAACCGCTGGACGTGGCATTACGGGAGCGTCAGCATGCCCGTAATGGCCTGGGTACCCCCTCCCGACACCCTCTACAGATGGGGGGACAGCCTGACGGTAATGCTAACCTACTTCTCCGACCTCTTCGGCCTGTATCCCTTCGCCGATGAGAAGTACGAGCAGAGCGTGACCATGTCGGCCTTCAGCGGCGGGATGGAACATCAGACCTCCTCCTTCTTCTCCTCCTACTTCCCCTATCCCACCCAGGCCCACGAGCTTTGCCACCAGTGGTGGGGGGACGCCGTAGGCTACGGTACCTTCAAGGACGTTTGGCTGGGAGAAGGCTTCGCCACCTACTGCGAGATGCTCTGGGCGGAGCATACGGGAGGGGAAGCAGGGTACCGCTCCTACTATACGAATACCGTTGAACGTCAGTTCTTCACCTACGCCTCCAACCCCGGCAAACCCGTCTACAACCCCGGTCCAAACATCGGAGACATCCTCTCCGTCTACACCTACAACAAGGGGGCAGCCGTCCTCCATATGCTCCGCTACATCCTCGGCAAGGACACCTCCCTCTTCTTCGGAGCCTTGAGGTACTACAGGAGCAGGTATGAAGGTTCCTACGCCCTGACCGGCGACTTTATAGGGGACGTCCAGACCTACACTGGGCGGGATCTCTCCTGGTTCTTCAACGAGTGGGTTTATGAGCCGGGCTATCCGGTGTATAGGGTAAGATGGAACGCCTACCCGGACTCCCTCGGCCCTTGGAGGTTGGTGATGGTGATTGAGCAGATCCAACCCGCCGGCGCCCCGACCTACAGGATGCCCATAGAGGTCAGGTGGGTCTCCGACTCCCTGGATACCACCTTCGTAATATGGGACAGCCTTGATGTCCAGATATTCACCCTGACTTGGGACTACCCCCCGGACAGCATCCTGTGGGACCCGGACAACTGGGTCTTGGAGCGGCACATCGTCCGCCATGACCCCACCATCGGCATAAGGGAGGTGGTAAGTGCAAGGAGCCGAGACATAACCGTAAGGGTTGAGGGAGGCAGGGCCGTGATACTTCCGCCCCTCGGCAGCGATGAGGTGGCCGTATACGATCCCTCCGGCAGGAGGTTGGCCACCGGTAGGGGTAGGTTGGAGGTCCGCTTGAGGACCGGTGCCTACTACGCCGTAAGCGGTGCCAAGGTGAAGGCCTTCGTCGTAAGGTAGGGGCCGGCGGTAAAATAGCCGGCTATGTGGATATCCGAGGTAAAGGAGAGCAAGGAGGGGGCGGAGGTATCCTTCAAGGGTATAGTCCTACGACAGAAGGGAGCGTACAGGTACAGGGTGTTTGACAGAACGGGGGAGATCTGGATAGACAGCGACACCCCCCTAACCGAGGGGAAGGCCTACCGGTTCTATGGAAAGTACAAGGGTGGGGTGGTTATGGTAGAGGAGGTGGAGGAGCTCGTGGAGATAGACATAGGAGACTTCCTACCCTTTGCCGAAGATCCGGAGGGGGACGAGAGGAGGTTCTGGAAGGTGGTGGAGGCGGTTGAAGACGGTAGGTTGAGGGAGTTCCTCCGTTTCGTCTTTGAACCCATATGGGACGATTTCAAGAGGGGCGTAGCAGCCAAGAAGTATCACCACGCGTACATAGGTGGCCTGCTTGAACATACCGCGAACGTCGGGGAGATAGCCCTCAAAGTCGCCCCGATGTACAGGAAGAACGGCATCAGGGTAGACCTCGTGATAGCAGGCGCCCTCCTCCACGACATAGGCAAGGTGTGGGAACTGAAGATCTTCCCCAAGTTTGAGTATCACGAAGATTACGGTAAGTGGGGCCACATCTTCATGGGAGCCTCGTACATCAAAGAGAAGGGGAGGGAGTTCGGACTCCCGGAGGACCTACTTCTAGACCTCGTCCATATCATCCTCGCCCATCACGGGGATTACTCCAAGGGAAGCCCGGTCGTACCGAGGATACCGGAGGCCCTCCTTGTCCATCTTATAGATAACTTGGACGCCCAAATGAACCACGTCCTCAAAGGCGGAGATAGGGACAGCAGTGTATGACAGGAAGGTAAGGCTCTTCGTCCGGAGGGTTACCCCCAAAAGCGCCGGTTTGAGGCTTGACACCTACATATACGTCAGCGGGGCGGGGGTATCCCGTACCCAGATCCAGAGGGCCATAAAGGAGGGGAAGGTCCGGGTAAACGGTAGGGTAGCACGGGCCAGCTACAGGGTTAAGGCTGGAGACGTGATAGAAGCCGAACTGGACTACTACGAGCCACCTACGGAGATAATACCGGAGGAAGGGGAGGTAGATATAATCTACGAAGACGAGGACATAATCGTCATAAACAAACCTCCTGGGGCCGTCGTCCATCCGGCCAAGGGCCACTTCACAGGGACCATCGTCAATATCCTATACAACAAACTCCTGAACGCTCCGGGAGCGGAGAGGAAGAGGCCGGGCATAGTCCATCGCCTTGACAAAGACACCTCCGGGGTTATGGTGATCGGGAAGTCGGAACTGGCGGTCCGGGACCTCGCGAGGCAGATGGCCACGAAGGAGGCCAAAAGGGAGTACCTAACCGTCGTATGGGGCAAGGTTGAGAAGCCGGGAACGGTGGAAGCCCCCATAGGTCGCCATCCCATATACAGGGAGAGGATGGCCATAACCGTCATAAACGCCAAGTCGGCCATTACGGACTACGCTCCGCTTGAGGTGTTCCCGTACGCTACCCTCCTGAAGGTATCCCTCCGCACGGGTAGGACCCACCAGATCAGGGTCCATATGGAGTACATCGGCCACCCCGTCGTGGGGGATCCAGTCTATTCGGGTAGGGACATAGGCAAGATCGTAAAGGTATTGGAGGGAACGGAGGCCCCGGTTGAGGAGGTTCTCTCCCTGATAGACCGTCAGGCCCTCCACGCCCATCGCCTTACGATAAGGCATCCACGCACGGGCAAGGTTATGGAGTTCGTCGCCCCCGTACCTGAAGATATGGAGAGGCTGATTTCTTTCCTAAGAAAAGACCGGAGTAAATCTACTTCCCCCTTATAATGTCGGGTGGAGGAGGTATTAAAAGCCGAGTAAGTAGCGTAGCGAAGGGAGGCCGTAAGCCCGTCCCCGGGAGAGAGACAGAGGAGGCAGGGGAGGGGCAGGGAGCCGCCGGGGAGGTGTGCCTACAGCGGGTGGTCGCCTAAGGGCGGCCTATGGGAGGGACCGGCCCCAGTCTCGGCTGG
>WGAN01000152.1 GCA_015494805.1 Caldifarciminota bacterium | reverse complement strand
CTCAAGGTTATGCACAGGGACGAAGGGAGGCGTCGCCGTAATTTTCAAAGGCCCCTTAAGAATCCGAAAGTCCGACTTGGCGTTGAGCTGATAGCGAGATATGTTTATCTACCGTCGGGTCCGCTGTGCTACCACACCGATAGTGGAAACGTCCTAACCGATGCTACCGGAACGGCTTTCAAACGGAGGTCGCCTATCCGGGGGCGGTGGGATAATTTACTGGGTCGTTTGATGAGACTGCAGAGCAATCATCGTTCCCCCAGCAGAATTCCGTTCGACTTCAAGGGACCGTACGACGAGCGAACGGCTCCCGGCCGCCCAATTTTGGAGGCCTCTAACTGCCCCACCTTACGGCGGTAGAATTCCGCCCATGGACGAGCTTCTGTGCCTTAAAGCCCGCAGGGAGAACCGTAGGCTGAAAAGGGAGGTCGGGCGGCTAAGGGAGGCTCTGGCCTACGCCCTAAGGGAACACGAGGCCTACCGTAGGGTCAGCGAGGCGAGGGTAAAGGATGCCGAGAGGAAGGGGAAGGAGGCCCTGCTCCGTGAGATCTTCGTCCTCCTTGAGGATATGGACAGGCTCCTATCCGTCCTTTCGGCGGAGGACGTCCCCGAAAACGTTCGCAGTGGGGCAGAGAGCATAATCAGAAAGGTGGAACACACCCTCAAGATACTCGGTGTGGAGAAGTTGGTACCGGAGGTGGGCAAGCCCTTTGACCCCTCTTTTATGGAGGCCCTAACCGTCGTAAAGGACGAATCCCTCCCCAAGGGGAGCGTGGGGGTGGTGTACGAACCGGGTTGGAGGTACGGCGGGAGGCTCCTCAAACCGGCGAGGGTCGGGGTCGTAGGGTAGCTTTACCTGCCCTTCAGGAGCTTCTCCGCCTCGGAGGCCGTTATCTCTCCCCTTTCCAACATCTCTATCACCTCGGAGGCCGGAGGTTTCTTCATCCCTTCCGGCTTTATGCCGAGGATCTCCAGGATGGCGTGGAACCGTACCTTCACGGTGGGGAAGGAGAGGCCTAACTTGCGGGCGACCTCGGTGAAGTTCCCTTCGCTCTTCAGGAACTCCAGCAGGAACTCCGTCTGCTCTTCGCTAAGCCGTTCAAAGGGGGACCTCTCAAAGGTTCCCTCTATGCGGGTGCCGCACTCCTCACACTCCAGAACCTTAACGACGAGGTTCCCTCCGCATACGGGACATCTGTTCAGGTAGGCCATACGTGTATTCTAAGCCGTTCAGACGACCAGAACGATGGCGATGGCCACGAGGAGCAAACCCACCCACTCCATGGGCGATAGGGACTCCCCTAACAGCAGCATTGAGGTAAAGGCCCCGAATAGGACGGTTGATAGGATGAGGATGGAGGAGGATACGGCCCCCTTCCGGCTTATGCCGTAGGCGTACAGGAGGTACCCCAGGGCGCTGGGGAAGATCACCAACCAACCTAAGGCGGCCAATCCGGAGGGATGGGGGGAGAAGCGAAAACCGATGGGTACGTACAGGAGCGAAACGAGGGAGGAGGACAGGCCGGCGGTTAGGGTGAAGGTTATGGGGCCAACCTCGGCCGTAGCCTTTCGGGAGAGTATCACGTACAGGGCGTAGAGGAGGGAGGCGACGAAGTTCATGGCATCCCCCAGGTTTATCTCCGTTGGGTTGAACACCCCCCCGACGGCGAAGACGCCGACGATGCCGATGGCGAGGGAGAGGGTTTGCCTAAGGGTGGGGCGCTCACGGAGGAGGAGGGGCGAGAGTACGGCGGTGTAGATGGGGAAGGTGTTGGATATTATGGCCACCTTGGAGGCCGTCGTTAGGGGCTGCCCGAAAAACTGGAACCCGAAGGCGAGGGCGTTGAGGATGCCGGCGAGGATGCTGTAGGGGTGGAGGACGGGCCGCCTGCGAAGGAGGACAATGAGGAGGAGGGTACTTAGGAGGAAACGGAGGAAGATGATTGGGCCGGGGGAGATGTGGCGGAGGGCGTACTCCGTTGCGGGGAAGGAAGTTCCCCACAGGAGGGCGGCGAGGATGAGGGAAAGGGACGGGGAGGACATCACACCCTGTACCTCTCTCCACCGTCCGGGAAGAGGAGGACGACGGTATCCCCCTCCCTGAACCCCTCGGCCAGCCTTACGGTAGCGGCGAGGACGGCCCCGGAGGAAGGTCCCACCGAGATTCCGTACCGGGCCAACCTCACCCTCCACTCCTCCGCCTCTCCGGGACTCACGTACTCGGTGCCATCGCAGACGCGAGGGTCATATACTCCTGGCCTTATAGAGGTAGGGATGTGCTTCAGGCCGGATATCCTACCTGTGGGGGAGGCCGGTTGTACGCCTATCACCTTTACGGAGGGATTCCTCTCCTTCAGGAAGCGACCCGTACCGGATACTGTCCCACCCGTTCCGACCCCGGCGACGAAGTGGGTCACCGTCCCACCCGTCTGCTCCCATATCTCTGGCCCGGTGGTGCGGTAGTGCGCCAGGGGGTTCAGGGGGTTGTTGTACTGGTCCGGGTGGAAGAAGCGGTCCGGGGCCTCCCTCACCAGTTCCCTAACCCTCCTTATGGCTCCGTCCGTCCCCTCCTCCGCCGGCGTTGGGATCACCTCCGCTCCGTACTCCCTGGCCAGTCTGATCTTCCCCTCCGACCCTCCCTCCGGGACGAACAGGAGGACCTTAACACCGAGGGACGCCCCTATCATAGCGAGGGAGATACCGGTGTTTCCGGAAGAAGCCTCCACCAAGGTCCGTCCCTCCAACTTACCGCTCCGGTAGGCCGACAGGAGCATAAAGAGGGCAGCCCTGTCCTTTGAGGAGCCTCCGGGGTTGAACTTCTCAAGCTTCGCCAGGATCCTGACACCGGGAGGGACGTACCCCCTCACCACCTCCCCTATATCAACGATGGGGGTGTTCCCGACCAGCCGGGCAAACCCAACCTCCAGTCTTGAGAACGCCCTTCATAGCGACACGTATTATACGGAGGACTAAGTCTTCTCCGCTCCTTCCTCTGGCTTCTCCTCCTTGACCTCACGCTCCACCTCGGACGAGGCCTTCCTGAACTCCCGCATCGCCTCACCCAACCCTCTGGCCAACTTCGGAAGCTGGCTCGGCCCGAAGAGCAGCATCACTATCACCAGGATAACGATGATCTCCGGCAATCCCAAGTTCATAGTCCCTCCATTTTAAGGCCGATTTCACCCCGGTACGATACAACGCTCCCCCTTACAATTGCAACCATGCTGGCAAACACCCTGAAGACTTTCGTTCTGCTTTTGACCTTAACCCTGATACTGGTCTTTTTGGGCGAGTACTTCGGCGGGACTGCTGGGGGTCTGATAGCCCTGATATTCGCCGCCGCCCTCAACTTCGCCTCGTGGTACTTCTCCGATAAGATAGCCGTAGCCTCGGTGGGGGCGAGGGAGGTGAGTAGGGAAGAGGCGCCGGAGCTTCACGCCTTGGTGGAAGAGGTGGCCGCCGCCGCCGGTCTCCCCAAACCGAGGGTGTATATCGCCCCCATACCCCAACCCAACGCCTTCGCCACCGGCAGGGACCCCAAGCACTCCGCCGTGGTGTTCACGGAGGGGATACTCCGCCTCCTGAACCGGAGGGAACTGAAAGGAGTAATAGGCCACGAGTTGGCCCACATAAAGAACCGGGACATCCTCATAATGTCCGTCGTCGCCACCATCGCTGGGGCCATAATGTTCCTGGTGGATATGCTCCGCTGGGCGGCCGTATTCGGTTTCGGAGGTAGGGACAGGGACAGGGGCAATCCTCTCGTTCTCCTCGGACTCCTCATCGTCCTCCCCATAGTCGTCCTCCTCATAAGGCTGGCAATATCCCGTGCGAGGGAGTACCTCGCCGACTACTACGGGGCGAAGTTCGTAAAGGACCCCGAAGCCCTGGCCTCCGCTCTTGAGAAGTTGGCCTACGGCGTTCAGGCCGTCCCGGCTGAGGTTCCCCAACATATGTCCCATATGTTCATCGTCAATCCCTTCTCCGGAGACTTCCTCGCCGAGCTTCTATCCACCCATCCTCCTATTGAGAAGAGGATAAAGCGACTAAGGGAGTTGGCCAACGACCCGTCGTTCTACTTAAGTTAGGCCATCCCCAGCCTCCTGGCAAGGTTGGAGGAGAGTACCCCGTCGGGATCCAACCTTCTCCTTATCTCGTACCACTTCGGGAAGTCCGGGTAGGAGTCCCTGAAAACGGAGGGATCCATCAGGGCGTCCTTTGTCAGGTAGAACCTTCCCCCCTCCTTTACTATCTCCCGCATCAGGGGACGGAGGAAGTCAAACAGGCCCGGCTTTATGGGGAAGTCTAAGGCGAGGGTCCACCCCGGTATCCCGAAGGGTAGGTACCCCCTCTGTTTCCCCATCCTCTTCAAAACGGCTAAGAAGGAGCCTCCCCCGTGCTTAACGATCTTCTCCAGAACTCTGACCAAGGTTTCGGACTCCGGGACAACGAACTGGAACTGTATGAAACCCCTGCGGCCGTAGGCCTTGTTCCAGTCGTCTATGGCGTCAAGGGGGTAGAAGAACCTCTCGTAATCAACGAAGCCCTCGTACGTGGGGTGGGTCGTGTAGTACATCCAGTTGAAGACGGCCATAGTGAGGTCGTTCAGGAGGAAGGAGGGGGCGTAGAAGGGGAAGCGGAGCCTGAACTTCCTAACGTAAAACAGGGGTTTCCTCCGGAGCTTGGCGGGTAGCTCGTCCAAGCGGGCATGCTCTCCGAACATCACCACCCCCCTACCGAGTTTCTTCCCGGAGGACAGGCAGTCTATCCACGCCACGGAGTAGGTGTAGTGGGGGTCGTACTCGTTGAAGGTCGCCAGCATCTCGTCTATGTTCTCAACCCTTATGGCCCGGTACCTTATGTAGGAGGACTCTATGCGGCGCAGCCTCATCTCCACCTCAAGGATGACCCCCGTCAGGCCCATCCCCCCGACCGTAGCCCAGAACTCCTCCGTATCGGGCGTGAGGTTCAGGATTTCCCCTTTGGGGGTCAGGAGGGTGATGGTGGTCGTGTATTCGGATACGGAACCCTCCCGGTGGTGGTTCTTGCCATGGACGTCGCTGGCCAGCATACCGCCGAGGGTGACGTACTTGGTCCCCGGTGTTACGTGGGGGAACCACCCCCTCGGTACGAAGGTACGCAGGACCTCCTCCAGGGATACCCCGGCCTCCGCCTTCAGGATACCCCTATCCTCGTCAAAGGATAGGAAGCGGTTGAGGGGGAGCATGTTCAGGACGTACCCCCCCTCGTTGACGGACTGGTCCGCGTAGCTTCTTCCGAGGCCCCTCGCTATCGTAGTCCTCCTTAAGAGGTCCCTCACCTCTCCGTAGGTGAAGGGTTCCACGACCTTGCTCCTCACCCTTGGGTAGTTCCCCCATCCGGATATCTCGTCTTCGTACATGCGCGCCACCGAAGGTATTCTAAGTGTGCCTTTCAAGGAGCGGCTGGAGGGTTTTCAGATACTCCTCAAAGGCCTTCCGTCCCTTCTCCGTAAGTCGGCATACGGTCGTGGGCTTCTTCCCGATGAACTTCTTCTCTACCTCAACGTACCCACCCTCGGCGAGCTTGTAGATGTGGGAGGAGAGGTTTCCCCGTGTGAGTCCAGTTATGCGGTGGAGGAAGACGAAGTCGGCCTCCTTAAGGTCGTAGAGGGCGGCCATTATGGCCAGACGGGCCGGCTCGTTTATCAGACGGTTGAGGGAGGCGAGTTTGGAGTAGATTTCATCCTTCATTTCGTACCACCTCCCTCCTGAACTTGACGAACTGGGCGACGCCGAGAACCATCTCAAGGGCGCCTATTGCGGTCAGGATGGCGTAGATGGACATCTTCCCCTCAAGGCCGGTTATCTGGAAGAGGACGCCGAGGAGGAGGGAGAGGGCGGCGAGGAGGTAGAAGCGACGCAGTCCGTAGCTCAAGGCCACCGAGAGGAGGATGGTTGCCCCTATCGCCCCGCCTATCGTTGGCAGGTAGGAGGGGAAGATGAAGGCCAAAGCTATGAGGAGGGAGACTACGATAAATCCCCAGAGGATCTTCCGCGTACTTCTCCCCTTAACTACGGCGTACCCGGTGTGGGGCCAGGCCCACCTCGCCTTCGCCCACATAACGGCCTTCCTTACGGCGAAGGCCAAAGCTACCATGAGGACGATGAAGAGGGCGTAGAGCCACGGTGAGACCTTACCCTCAACGAGGTAGCCGAGGAGACCGATTCCCCCGATGAGGAGGATACCGAGACCTGCCACGGTCTC
This sequence comes from Caldifarciminota bacterium, assembly GCA_015494805.1. GTDB lineage: Bacteria > Hydrothermota > Hydrothermia > LBFQ01 > LBFQ01 > JAADCS01. Next base: position 374 of record WGAN01000152.1, on the reverse strand, counting down.
TACTATGCCGTCATCCCACCACGTTGCCACCGCCTTTCTGCGGATGCCGTTTAGCTGCTCCCGTTTCATGGTTGTACCTCCTTTTGTCTGTAGCACAGACAGGTTGATATTTTATACCCGACTGCAACACAGATGTGTCGGTGATATTGAAAATCGTTCCGAGACGTCGGCGACAGGTCTTCAACCTTATAATAGCCAACGAAGGAGGTATTAAAGGCCGAGCAAGTAGCGTAGCGAAGGGAGGCCGTAAGCCCGTCCCCGGGAGAGAGACAGAGGAGGCAGGGGAGGGGCAGGGAGCCGCCGGGGAGGTGTGCCTACAGCGGGTGGTCGCCTAAGGGCGGCCTATGGGAGGGACCGGCCCCAGTCTCGGCTGG
>WGAN01000151.1 GCA_015494805.1 Caldifarciminota bacterium | reverse complement strand
GGACCCACAAGGTCATATACCACCTGTTGGACGACCTCAAGAACATACTGGCCAGCAACCTTGAGCCGGAGGTTGAGGAGGTCAAGATAGGGGAGGCCGAGGTGAAGGCCACCTTCAGCACGAAGGCGGGGACGGTGGCCGGTTGCTTCGTTAAGTCCGGTAAGATAACCCGCGATGCCATAGTTAAGGTCGTACGGGACGGAGAGGTCATAGCCCAGAGCCGCATAGCCTCCCTAAAGCGGTACAAGGACGACGTTCGGGAGGTACCGGAGGGGTACGAGTGCGGCGTCAGGCTTGAGAGCTTCAACAAGTTCAAGGTTGGAGACATCTTTGAGGTATATACGAGGGTGGAGAAGCCGAGGACCCTGACGGAGGTGGAGGAGTAGGCCCTCCCGTTAAGCCGTCTTGGCGTACGCCTCCCTTATGAGGCGTAGGTACTCCTCGGAGGGTTCAACTCCCCTGCGGGCCATGACCCTGCGGGCGACCTCTATCGCCTTATCAAGGCGCATCCTCCCTCCCCCCGTCCAGTAGAAGTCGGGGACGAACTTGGGAGTGGGGGAGTCGGCCGCCGTAATGTTGGCGAATATCCCTATCACCGTCCCCGTTGAAACGGTGGTGTTTATCCCCACCTTGGCGTGGTCCCCGAAGAAGGCTCCAAGGAACTGCATCCCCGTCTCCACCGTTCCCTTGGCAGCGTAGGAGTACACCTTAACCTTCCCGTAGGTGTTCTTCAGGTTGCTCACCTCCGTGCCGGCCCCTACGTTTACCCACTCGCCCACGTAGGAGTGGCCTATGAAACCGGCGTGCTGTTTGTTGGCGTAGGCGGAGAAGACGGTGTAGGAGATCTCACCGGCCACCTTACATACCGGACCAACGACGGATACGGAAATGGAGGAGAAGGGCTTGATGAGGGAGCGTTTGCCGACGTAGAAGGGACCCTTGAGGTAGGAAAATGGACCTAAGGACGCCCCCTCGTCTATCAAGCCCGGACCCTCTATCTCCACAAAGCGGGTGGAAACGCTCCGGTGGATGTGCGCCTCCTCGTGTCGGAAGAACTCCTCCCTCCTCCTTGAGACCTCCAACTCTACGTCGCGGGGTAGGACCTCCTCCAGAATGTGGGGAATCTGCCAGAAGTCGCTTACGACGATGCCAGCGACCTCTTGGCCGTCGTAGGCTCCCCTCTCAAGGACGTCTCTGGCGACCTCCTCCCTATCCGCCCATACTCCCACGACCCTCCCATTTACAGCCACGACACCCCTCTCCGGCAACCGGTGGAGGACGACGTTGGGTAGGATGTATAACCTACCCTCCATCCCCTCACTCAACCGCTCTATCCTCTCGGCGAAGGTGTATATGCCACTTCGTAGGTCCTCCACCCCCTTAAGGAAGGTGAAGGGCAGGAACCTCTCAACCGTCCCGTCTTCGTAAAGGAACCTTATCTCCACCATTACTTTCCGGCGAGGTAGGAAGACAGGATTATGACGAGGCCCCCGGTGAAGGCACCGAGGATACCGCCGTTGAAGGCCTTCTTGGCCGCCTTGGGCTTAAGCTCCGGTATGGGGGTCATCTGACGGGCTACGGTGCTGTAGGCGAGACAACCCAGACCTCCGGTACCTGCTCCTACGAGTATGGGCATAAAGCCGCCCAACCCCATCGCGGCATAGAAGCCAAGGGTTTCCATACCGGCGACGGCGCAGCAGGAGGAGTAGTACCAGAAGTTCTCACTACCCTTGGGCAGGGTGGTATCGGGTACAGCGCTTAGAAGCAAACCTAAAAGCATACGCTTCTATTCTACGGGTGTAGCCCCTTTAGAATAGGCTCGGTGAAGGGAGACCTAAGGTGGAGGCTTGGGAAGTTCCTCGCCTGGCTCCTTATGAGGTACCTGTGGGGGATAAGGGGAAAGGGCTTGGAGGATCCTCCGCCTCCGCCCGTCATCGTCGCCGCCAACCACTCCTCCTACATGGACCCTCCCCTCATAATGGCCCTGTGGCCGAGGGAGGTCTACTTCGTCGCCCACGGCGGCCTCTTCGTAAATCCCCTGTTCGGCGCCTTCCTCCGCTTCTTCCACGCCTTGCCCCTTCCGGGGGCCTACAGGGAGGCTCACAGGCTCCTTAGACAGGGGTACGACGTCGCCATCTTCCCCGAAGGCGGCAGGAACAGGCTCCCGGAGGTAAAGCCCGGCACCTTCCGCATCTCAAGGCGACTGGGGGTACCCGTGGTGGTCTTCAAGATCCACAACAACGACGGACGTCCCCCCTTCAAGTGGATCAGGTGGTTTCTCCTAAGGGACTTCTATATGGAGAAGGTAGGGGTGCTTAGGCCGGAAGATTACGCAGGGGAGGAGGAGATGATGGAGGCCTTCAGGTCCCTCGTCTTTGAAGGGACCACCGAAGATAAGCGAGGGGGTTAGGGATAATTCTACATCTTCAACGTACCGTGTTGAACCAAGGATAATTTAGTACATACGCCTCCTTAGATTACCGGTACCATGCTCAAGATAGTCTTCGCAGGAGCGTTAAGCTTGGGATACTACACGGGGATGGACCTTCCGAGGTCTCCCCACAGCATAGCCGAGGTCAGGGAAGCTTACGTAAGGACCGCCGAGTATGTGCGCACATCGGCCGGGAATGACAACCGCTTACCAAGGGCGGCGCTCTTCGGCCTCATCGGTGCCACGGCCGGGGGTGGGGCTGGGTGCTGCTTGGACCTCGCAACCGGATGTTTGCCGATCGGGACGTGCGGAGGGGCCTGTATGGGAGGATTGGTCGGCGGACTGGTGGGATACGCCTTTTAGCCCTTGAGGGGGGACTCCAGCACCTTCGCCTTGAGGAACTCCGCCCAAGGCTCTACCTCGTCCCGCAGGAAGTTCCCCCTCCTAAGGGTTATGCGAAGGTCCGTAGGGACGTACCGGTACCTTCCGAGCTGCGAGAGGGCCTGATAGAGCCTCCTCTTGGGGTTCTTAACCTTCGGGAATACGAGGTTGAGGTTCTTCTCCAGCCCCTCTCTACCGAGAAGTTTCAGGAAGGCCAGAGCGATGACGACCCTCCTCGTCCTGAACCTCACCTCCTTGGCACCGTCGTATAGCCTCAACTTACCGGCGAACGATAGGTAGGGCAACCCCCTGTGCCGCCTGTGCGCGTACCACCACATATCGCCTATGCCCCTCATATCCTCCGGAGGCCTGTAGTCCTCTCCGAACCTGTACTTCCGCATCAGGAGGTATTGGGTCCTAAGGAAACCGCATTTCTCCGGGATCCTTGAGGGGTCTATAGGCTCCTTATCCGTCAGTAGGTCTAGGTATATCTCCGATAGGATGGCGGAGTACGTATCCCCAAGGCTGGTGAAGGTGTGTTTCAGAAGCTCAAGTTTGAAGACGTCCAGTTCAACGAAGGCCTTGTACCGCATCAGGTTCAGGATGGCCCCCTTCGCCCCCTTTGAGAACGCCCGCTTCAGAACGCCTTCGGCCATATCCCCGTAGTCAAACTCCCCCGACATAAACTTGAGTATAAGCGAGTAGAGTTCAACCACCTCCTCCGACAGCTCGTAGTACCTCTTGAGAGAGGACAGCTCCACCTTTCCGCCCATATACAGGTAAGCCCGCGTCAATACGGTATCCACGATGAAGTCCCGAAACTCCCGGCTCTTGTAGGACCTAACCCTATAGTCCGTCTCCTTAATGTCTCGCAGTATTCGGACGGCCGTTGAGGGTTTTCCGTAGTAGGTCGCCACCATATCCGCCGTGATGATCCTGTTGTTGGCTCTACGGAGGGCATCCTTCAGGTCGTTGGACAGGCACATACTCTGGTAGATATACACCTCCGCCGAGGCGAAGGCGTCCGGATCCGTACCCCTCTCCTTCCACATTCGGATGTACTCGGCCTGACGCCGTACGTCCCCCATAGATGCCAAGGCCTCAAGGACGTAGTACAGGTTCGTTGAGGAGAAATGACGGTCAAGCCGCCTCTTAGCTTCTTCAAAGACGGCGTACGCCCGATTATCCTTCAGAGTTTCAAGCAAAATATCGGCCATCTGACCCCATATTATAGTGGTGGTGGATTTTATCGTGGCGGTTTATCGTCCCGTACTCCGGTGGGTGCTGCGCTAGTGGTGGCTCCGGGTCCTCACCGCTCCGATCCCGGAACCTTGAAGTCGGATTTCCGGTTTTCGTAAATTACACTTCACATTTTATGAAGTGCAGGTTTCGGTTTTTTAAAGTTGAACTTACGGATTTTGGAGACGCATCTCCCTCAAACCAACGGCCGAAAGCAACTCGTCTCTGTTGGCAACCGACATCGTTAGGGATTCCATTCGGTAAAGGGCGGCCGTCGTAAGAACTTAATTCCGCAGAAGGCAAACCGTTGCCGATGACGGATAGAATTCCAGTTTTCCAGATTTCAGTTTTTGAAATTGCAAACGGGTATTAGTCGCCGTTCGGTAGTTGGGGAGAGCCGATAGGGTGAGATCGGGTTCGTGTGCATCGGCGGATGGTGTAATGCGGCCTCCGAGGAGCCGCCAAAATCTCGGATTGGCGATTTGCGTCAATCATCCTTTACGTTTCCAAGGAAAACGGTTCCAAAAGTGTGCTGGGAAAACCGTGTTCAAATTTACGTGGTTTTGTTCACATAAAAATGACGATTTTTGGTTAAAAATTTAAAAAAACTACCAAATTTCGTAAAATATAATTGTTAAAGTTGAATTACCAGTTTTTCTGAAGACAGATTTTTAAGTGTGCGGTCGGATCCGGCCAACATCGGGTGGCAATGGGCGCATTTTCTCCCGGCAGCCGTTGGTTTTCCGGGCCGAACTCGGAACCATCTAACGCCCCCGTATTTCCGACGTAAAATAGAGGGTATGTTCCTCGCGACGCTCGTTTCACAGGTATGGGGTGGAGATACGCTCTCTACGAACAAGTACAAGCCCGACTCCCTCAACATGACGCTGGTCAAACGCCTCCGCCTCCCCACACCCTGCTTCGCCTTGGCCCTCGGAAAGAGGTACGCCTACCTGACTTCCCTAAGGAGGATATACGTCGTAGACGTATCCAAACCCGAAAGCCTCTACAGGGAGGCCACCATCACAACTACGAACATGCCCCTCGGAGTAGCCGCAAAGGGGAGGTACCTGTACGTGGGACACGGGTACAAGGGCCTGACCGTCTTCAACGTCTCCGACCCGAACACGGCATCGGAGGTCTACACCCTTCGCCTGCCAGATACGACCATGGAGGTTCTTCTTAAGGGCAACTACCTCTACGTGACGGTGGGAGACTCCGGGTTCGCCATTATTAGCATAGCCAACCCTCGGAGGCCGAGGTTGGTCAGTCTCACCAAGACGGGAGGTTTCGCGAGGGGTATAGCCGTAAAGGGTAGGTACGCGTACATCGCCGCCGGTAGGGACGGCCTGAAGATATACGATATTTCAAATCCCCGCAAGCCGAGGTTCGTAGGTGGGGCTGCTACCCGTGGATTCGCCATAGGTGTGGATGTGGAAGGTGGGGTGGCGTACGTGGCGATAGGGAGAAAGGGGGTTCAGCTCTTTGACGTCAGCGACCCCTCCTCACCGAAGGAGATAAGGTGGGCGAAGGGTCCCGGCTCCGCCCTCAACGTCAGGGCGATAAACAAACTCATCTTCGTGGCCTTCGGAGACGGTGGGGTGAGCGTTGTAGACCCCTTCAGGAAGGTGGAGGTGGCCCGGTACAGGCCTCCGATATACAAGGGGGACTACGTCTTTGACATCGTGGTGAGGGGCGATTACATCTACGCCGCCTCCCGCAAGGGAATGGTGGTCTATAAGTTCCTGAAGTGAGGGTAGCGGTAGTAATACCTACGTACAACCGCCACGGGGAAGTCAGGAGGGCGGTGGAGAGCGTCCTAAAGAACGAGGTAGAGGTAGAGGTTCTGGTCGGGGACGACGGCAGTTCTCCACCCGTGAGGCTCCCTCTCCCTTCCACGAGGGTTGTTAGGTTTGAGCATACGGGCAACCCCTCCCTGATACGGAACCGTCTCGTTGAAATGAGTGATGCTCCTCTGGTGGCCTTCTTAGATGACGACGACGAGTTCCTCCCTGGGAAGTTGGACGCCCAGGTGCAACACCTGCTGTCAGGGGAGTACGCGGCCACCTTCTCCAACGTGGTGGTGGTGGATGCCCGTACCGGTGAGACCGTCGGTTTGGCGTACGGGGAGTCAGAGAGGCCCCTAAGGGATAGGATCCTCTTTCCCTTCCGCAAGGACGGGGTAGTAGTACAGGTGGGCGCCCTCCTCGTACGGCGGGAGGTGTTCCTGTCCTTGGGTGGTTTCAACGAGAACTTGACCCTCCTTGAGGACTGGGAGTTCTCCCTTAGGCTCGCCTTAAGGGACCTCCTGCACTTTCACAACTTCCCCGGCCTCATACACTATCAGAACCGTCGGGACAGCTTGAGGACCGCCCAACTCCCCACGGTCGC
>WGAN01000150.1 GCA_015494805.1 Caldifarciminota bacterium | reverse complement strand
TAGCTTACTACTACGAGAACGCCCCCGACAGCCTCTTCGGTGCCTACGGCGAGAGGAAGGGCCTGACCTTCTCCCTTGACAACACCCACGAGGCCCGCATAAGACGGGATACGGTGAAGGAGGTCAAGACCCTCCTCCAGTGGAGCCTCTCTACCAGCTACGTCTTCTCCGACAGTCTCTCTGGACGCCCCTTTACCGAGCATCTGACCCCTCCCACCTTTATGGCAAGGACCTCACCTGCCCGGTGGATGAGCATAACGGCCTACGGCACCTACGACCACCTAAAGGGGAGGCTCTCCTCCGGACAGGTCATCCTCAACCTCGGCCGCTTCAACCTGAACGAGCTACTCAAGGGGAAGGTGGGGGTGAGGGACACCGCGGACACCCTCAAGGGGGACACGACGGCGAAGGACACCACCCTTAAGGAGGAGGATCTCCTTGAGGCCAACAAGCCTAAACCCTCCCCCTGGACCTTCGGCCTATCCTACTCCTACTCCCTGACGGCCTACGGCCAGCCCCCTCTAAGTACGGTGCGCTTTGGCATATCCGGAAGCCCCACCCCCTACTGGTTCATAGACTACTCCTTTACCTACGACCTGACCAACCGGAGGTATCTGGATCAGAGCCTTAGCGTGGCGAGGGACCTGCACTGCTGGAAACTTGAGGCCCGCTGGTCGTGGTTCGGCGGGTACTCCACCTACGACGTGCGGATATTCGTCAAGGCCATACCGGAGATAGCCATAAAGCGTGGCGTTCTGGACATCTTCCTGCCGAAGTAGGCGCCGGATCCATCCATCGCTTGAGGTTGCACGACGCCCTTCCAAAAACCGTAAGTCTGACTTTAGAAAATTGAAACTCGCTCTTTAGGAAACCGCAAATTATGCTTTAAGATTCTTGAAATACGAATTACGGAATCAGGGCGATAAAACCACCGTACGGTGGAAGATTTTACCAAACAAGGGCCGAGATGTCAGTCTCAACGGGAATCGGAGTTCGCAGTTGCATCAGACAGGGATACGAAGCCCGTCCAGAAACTGTAAATCGCACTTCAAAGAATTGAAACCTGCACTTCAATAAGATGCAAGTTGTACTTTAGGATTTTTGTACTCCCATCAACAGATTCTGAAAGGTAGGGGTATGTTTCACCTTCAAAACTATCATCCCATCCGGCGAACGGTCGTTCCTTTCAAAATCTTGAATTCCGTTTCAGGAAATATGAGGTCTTATTTGGAAAAACCGTAAATGCAACCTTAAGATTCTGGAACCCACAGGACAGAATTGCAATTCCCTCCCATCGGAGGTTGGCACCACCCTATCCACCGAATGTCTGGTGTTGTATTCAGCCCATCTTCGGAACCGGCTTTTGGGAAGTGCGACTTGGTAGAAGTCGGCATCACAGTTCAGATTTTGGGACCTACGATACCAAATCTCGCGCCAACGCTCACGAGGAATGTATCGCTCTATCCTCCAAATACCTTCAGGTACCCAGTGGGCCAAAGATAGGATAGCGGGCTTTTGGAGGACCTTGGGTCCTATGAGGGCCTTAGAATATCCGTATGTACAGGCTACTGCCCCTAATCCTCATCCTCACGGCCTGTGGAGGAGCCGGTGAAAGGAACTCGGCCGATAGCCACACAACTACCCCCCAAAAGTCCGCAGAAACGCCTAAGGGGTCCGTTTCTACCCCCTCGGCGCCCGTAGGACCTGGGGAGGAGGAGAGGGTACCGGAACCACCGCAGGAAGTCGCAATGAGGGTCCTGAAGGCGATAAAGTTCGGTAAGGTGAAGGTCCTCGCCTCTTTGATCTCACCGGACGGTGTCCTCCTCTCCCCGGACGTTCATGTGGATGAGGGGGACATCAAGCTCAAGCCGGAGGAGTTCTTGAAAGCGTGGGAGGAGGATAGGAAGTTCGTCTGGGGCTACGAGGCTGGCTCCGGAAGACCCATAGAGATGGGTATAAGGGAGTTCTTCAAGAGGTACATCTACGATAGGGATTACCTCAACGCCCCGAAGGTGGCCACCAACAGGAGGCTCGGCAGGGGGAACACCAAGGACAACGTAAAGGAGGCCTACCCTGACGCTACCTTCGTTGAGTTTCACTTCCCCGGTACCGAGAAAAACGGAGGGATGGACTGGAGCAGCCTCCGGGTGGTTATGCGGAGGTACGGGGGGGAGTGGAAGGTGGTAGCCCTGATGCACGACGGTTGGACGCCTTAGTGCGACTTTACAATAGCCGACCGTGTTTTCTGCGCTCGTATCCGTCCTCGCCGTCCTCTTTGGCTTCAGCCTCCTGATAGTTTGGCACGAGTTAGGCCATCTCCTCGCGGCCCTCTCCATCGGGTTGGAGGTTGAGGTCTTCTCCATAGGGTTCGGACAGAGGCTGTGGGGCTTCCGGTTCAGGGGGATAGACTTCCGGATCTCCGCCATACCCTTCGGTGGGTACGTGCGGTTCGCCGACGAGGGAGGGGGTGGGATACCGAGGGAGTTCTTCAATCGCCCTCTATGGCAGAGGATCTGGGTCGTCCTCGCCGGCCCCCTCTTCTCCTTCATACTCGGCCCTATGCTCATAGCCCTCGCCCTCGCCGTCAGTGGCAACGTCGCCGTAATGACGACCCGGATATGGAGGTCCTACGTACCGGAGTTTATGGACAGGGACTCCGTCCTAACCCTCAACGGGGAGTTCCTCAAGAGCGGTGAGAGGTTCTTGAACCTCGTATCGGAGGAGGGAAAGAAGAGGATACGTCTCATTAGGGAGGGGAAGGTTCTGAACCTGACGGTCGGTAGGGCCGTACCCGTCGACAGCCTCGTTATGAGGATCCCTCCCATAGTCGGTGAGGTGAAGAGGGGTTATCCGGCGTACGATGCCGGCGTTAAGGTGGGCGATACGATAGTGGCCGTTGATACGGTGGAGGTAGGGACGTGGCAGGACCTGGTGAATTACGTACAGGACAAGGGGGATGGGGATACCGTCCTCCTAACCGTTCGCCGTAAGGGGAAGGTTCTCACCTTAAAGGTGGGGGTAAAGGAGGAGGGGGGCGTAGGGAGGATAGGTATAGTGGTGGCCTATCGGACTTATCCGATGACGCCCCTTGAGATCCTAAAGGAGACGGGGCGGCTAACCGTAAAGTTCTCCGTCCTCCTCGCCGACGCCGTAAAGCGGATGGTCAGGCGACAGGTAAAGGTGGAGGAAGCCATCGGGGGACCCATAACCATAGGGGCGGCTATGGCCACCACCGCCCAGGAGGGCATAGACCGGTACCTCCTCCTCCTGGCTGTCATCACCCTACAGTTGGCAGTCATAAACCTCCTGCCCATACCCGGACTTGACGGCGGCCACATCCTGTTCTTCTTGGTGGATGAGGCATACTACAGGGTTAAGAAGCGGAGGATACCGGAGAGGGCGCACCTGTGGATAGTGGCCATTGGGGTGGGCATCCTTATGCTCCTCGCCGCCCTGATCTTGGGGTTGGACATCCTAAAACTCCTGACGGGGAGGCTCCTACCTCGCTGATTATACCCCCAAGCCGTGAGCATTTTCGGAACCGGCCTACGATTTCTCCACACCATCACGAGTTAGGATGATGGCTAAAAGGGGTGAAGAGGGTAATGTTGAAAATAATTGAAAATTTTGCAGATAAATTGTCAAAATTTATATTTTATGAAATTGAAATGGGACGATCGCCCGCTATTATATAGCGGGCGATATGAGGATCAGGATAGCGCTTTCTGTCCTTGTTCTCGCGCTTGTCGGCTGGGCGGGTTGTAGGAACCTGCCGACTTCTCCCGAGGCTAAGGACGTCCTCAACACCCTCTCCGTTTCCCCGGACAGTACTCCGCATCTCCAGAGCGGGTACATCTACTGGATCAACGTTGCCTGGGGATTCGTAGAGAGGTATAGGAACTGGAGGTGCGGGGTTGAATCCTGGTTCCCTTTCCGGTACAGGTACCGTTACAGGTACTGGCTGACGATAAGAACGGAAGATTACCAGTTCGACTGGTATCATGTTATCAAAAACTGGTTTATAGATGTA
>WGAN01000149.1 GCA_015494805.1 Caldifarciminota bacterium | reverse complement strand
TGGCCCGCAGGGGGGTGTACTTCGTCAGGGTCAGGATAAACGGCAGGACTTACAATAGACGCTTCGTATGGTTGAGGTAATACGGGCCATCCTTACCTCCAAGCCCTGGTACGAGTGGCTCCCACGGGACGCCTTTCTGGTCGGGGGAAGCGTCCGGGACCTCCTCCTTGGCAAGGTACCCAAGGACTGGGACGTAGCCCTCTGGGAACCGGAGAGGGTGGGGAGGCTACTCGCGAAGGAGCTGAAGGGCGCCTTCGTCCCCCTCGGTGAGGAGTTCGGGATATACAGGGTCGTCCTTGACGGGGAGCAGATAGACCTGACCCGGATAGAGGGGAGCATCTACGACGACCTCCTCAAGAGGGACCTCACCATAAACTCCGTAGCCGTCTCCCTCAACACGTGGGAGATAATAGACCCCTTTATGGGGGTGAGGGACCTCCGCGGCGGCATCATCCGTATGACCTCCGAGGAGAACCTAAGGGCGGACCCCCTCCGAATGCTCCGGGTGTTCCGCTTCGCCTATACCCTCAACTTTGAGATTGAGTACCGTACCCTCCTCGCCGTTCGGGCGAACTCCCACCTCATAGAGAGGGTGGCCCCGGAGAGGATACTGTACGAGCTGAAGCACATCCTCGCCTCCGACCGCTTCCACGAGGCTGTGGGCCTGATGGCCGACACGGGCCTGCTCTTCCGCATATTCCCGGAGCTGGAGAGGCTGACCCACCCCCTTGAGGGGCTTGAGACGGACGTCTGGACCCACACCCTACTGGCTTTGAGGAGGTTGAACGTCGCCCTTGATACGTTGGAGGACGGACCCTTCACCTACTACCTCCACCGGTTGGAGGCCGTAAAGGACAGGGAGGGGAGGCTGACGATGGTGTTGGGTACGATGTTTCACGACGTGGGGAAACCGGCCACCTACAAGCGGGACGAGAAGGGGGAGATCTCCTTCCACGGCCACGACTACGTAGGGTCCAAGATATTCCGGCGGGTGGGGAGGCGGCTCCGTATGAGCAACGAACTCATAGACACCGTATCCCTCCTTGTGGCCGAGCATATGCACCCCCACCTCCTAGCCACACCGGACGTGACGAGGAGGGCGCTTTTCCGGTACTACCGGCGGACGGGGAAGTGGGCCTTCCCCATAATCCTCCTGGCCTACGCCGACGCCTTGGCAACCCCCTTGAGGGCGGAGGGGGTGGCCGGACAGCTGCGCCTCGCCCGTAAGCTGGAGAACCTCTTGCGGGACCTGGAGGCGGAGGCAAACAGGCCCCCCCGTCTGGTGACAGGCCACGACATAAAGGCCCTCGGCCTACCTCCCGGCCCGATATACAAGAAGATCCTGAACGAGATTGAGGAGCTGCGGGCGGAAGGGACCATAAAGACGCGGGAGGAGGCCCTCCAAGTACTGAAGGAGCTGGTGGAGAGGTACAGGGAGGAGCCTTCCGGGTGAGTCGGTCGTTGCGGGGCCGACGCCTACCTGACGACCACCTTTCGGGCCTCGCTGCCAACCTTGACGAAGAAGACGCCGGAGGGTAAGGGTACGAAGCGGGTCCCGGATACCTCAAACTTCCCAACGAGCTTACCGGCGACGTTGAAGACCTCCACCCTTATGGGGATAGAGGAGGTTAGGGTTATGCCTCCGGTGGTGGGTGCTATCTTCAGGCCCAAATCCTGCGATTTCTCAAGCACCTCGGTACCATCGTCGTAAGACAGCGGATGGCACGCCCCGACATCGGATACGTTGTAATAGGCGTACAGCAGGTTCTTACTGTCCTTAACTATAACGATATCCGCCCTTCCCGTATCCGTAGTCTCGTCAAGGAGACCGACCCGAACGCCGTAGGGGTATGGATCAGTACCGGAGCAGGAGTTTCCTCCGAAGTCTATGGGATGAACGACCCAAGTGGTAGTATCCACCTGCTCGTACCACTTGAGTACGGCTCCGCCGGATGGGGGACAGGCCGTAGCCGCAACGATGTCCATATCCCCATCGCAGTCAAGGTCGGCTATATTCACGCGGGAGAAAGGATTCTGATCCGATGGGCTTATACCGGCCGAGAGGTTGCTGTCAATCCGAAGTTCCTCAAAGTATCCACCCCGGTTGAACCATATGCTACCCCAGTGGCTCACGGCAATAATGTCCGGTAGGCTATCCCCGTTTATATCGTAAGCCAGGATACCCTGCCACCGACCGACCCTGTCCACCGTATCTACGTCGTAGAACGAGGAGCCGTTGAAGTAATAAACGTAAAGGCCGTGGTTGGCCGTCGACCACCCGTGGCGGCTACACGCTGCATCTATGTACCCGTCCAAGTTGAAGTCCCCGAAGGCTATCCCATCGCCGCAGAGGTCGTCATCCCGTACTACGAGGGTGTTGGTATAGGCGTTGTAGAAGCTTACGCTGCCGTCGTAGGCGCTCCAGTATATCAGACCACCGCGCCCTACTATGCTATTGGGGTTGTTGTACGAACCTGTATGGTATCGCAGTAGGGTATCGTGGTAGGATGGGAAGGCTCCGTCGGATACTATCATATAAACCGAGTGGTTTTCCCAGTGTCCGGCCGAGGCGAAGTCCTCTATACCATCGTCGTTTATGTCTCCTATGTTGGTTATGCCGTAAGCGGGCTGTGGACTTATCCTGTAAGCCGTGAAAGTGCCGGGTATTCCGGGGGAGGTTTGCTTCAGCACGTACGCCCCCTGCGTCCCGAGGTACCACACCCCGAAAGGTATATCCCTGATGCTGTCCCCATCCACATCTACGATGGTCACGGATTTATCCGTTACGAGTTGGATCCTATCCGATGAACCGCCGGTGTAGATGAGGCACCTGCAGAAGGTCAGGGGACCGCTGGTGATGGTGGTACAGGAGGAGGGACAGGTCTGGGCGTTTAGAGAAACCGCCAAAAGCGGTGAAACCATAAGCGTTGTGAGTATCAATACCTTCCCTTTCATAACGGTAGAATTATAAGGTCGTACTGACGTCTATAACTCGAAACGAGTCTCTATCAAAATTTTCCATCATTGGGGTGGGAGGGTAGCTTTACTATTTTGCTATGAAAGGTGCAACAGCAGATCTCTTGGTGATATCCCCTGGGACGTCCGAACGGATGTTCGGAGAACGCTCCTTGACGTTTCAACTTCGGGGAATTTGAAGTCCTACCGTACGGACTAACGTCCCCTATCCGTCTGATAAAATCGGGATAACACCGTCCCAAACGCCAGCGTTGGCAACCGAGCAGAAAACCGGGTGGCATTCCTGTGGTCTCCACCCGTAAAATCTAAGTGTTATGCGTGCGGTATTTTCGTTTTCGCACAGTAAGAGGTACGACGCATTTCTGGAGGAGGTCGGCATTGCCTCTGAAACCCTGATGGAGATTGCGGCGGACGGCATTTTTCGCGAGGTAGCGGCGAGGGTAAAGATGAGGGGGGCGAGGGTGGTCGTGGTGGCCGGTAAGGGGAACAACGGAGGGGACGGTGTGGCCTGTGCCAGGCGGTGCGCCCTCGCCGGTGCCAAGGTGATAGTTTTCCTTCCTGAAGGGGAGTATTCCCCCCTCCTGCAGAAGCAGATAGACCTCTTCAAACGCTTTAACCTCGGCGAGATAAGGTACTACGGGGACCCGTCCATGGCCGCCGAGATAGGGAGGGCGGACGTGGTGGTAGACGCCATCTTCGGCGTAGGTTTCTCCGGGGAGATGAAGCCCCCCTACTCGGAGGTCGTTGAGACCATAAACGGCTACGCCAAGTACGTCGTAAGTGTGGATGTACCGTCGGGTGTAGACGAGAACGGCGAGGTGGGCGGTGTGGCCGTAAAGGCCAACCTGACGGTGTGCTTGGGCGCCCTGAAGACCTCCGTCCTCCTCTATCCGGGGAGACGCCTCGCCGGTGAGGTGGCGGTCGTAGACTTCGGCTTCCCGGTCGTTGAGGATCTCTCCCCCTACAGGCTCTACGAGGACGAGGACGTAAGGGAGATGCTCCCCAAGAGGCTCGGCCACGAGAACAAGGGAAACTTCGGGCGGGTGGCCATCTTCTCCGGCTCGTACCAGTACCCCGGAACGGTCTATATGACGGCCGTAGGGGCCTTGAGGAGCGGGGTAGGTCTGGTGTACAGCATCGTACCCAAGAGCCTAAAGCACGTGGTGAACTCCCCTCCCCCCCTGCCCGACGTGATTATGGTGGATGTACCCGACCGCAGGGGGCACTTCATCCGTGAGAACGTTGAGTACGTCGTCCAATCCAAGTTGAAGTTTGATGCGTACGTCGTTGGCCCCGGTATAACCCGGTACCCCGCCGCTCTGGAGTTCGTCAGCGTCCTTTTAAAGACCTTCCCACACGTACCGGGCGTGGTGGATGCCGACGCCCTGTTCGTCTTCAAGAACAGGCCCTTCCCCGAAAACCCTCGCCTCGTCCTTACCCCCCACCCCGGCGAGCTGGGAGCCATAACGGGTAAGTCCCCCCGTACGGTGGATAAGGAGAGGATAGCCGTAGCCCGCCGCATATCGGCCACCTTCCCCGGCGTCCTCGTCCTTAAGGGGGCGCCAACGGTCATAGCGCACAAGGGGGAGGTGGTGATAAACCCAACTGGCAACACGACCTTAGCGAGAGGGGGCAGCGGAGACCTCCTGTCCGGCCTGATAGGAGGGTTGCTCGCCCAGGGTATGGACCCCTTCAAGGCTGCTATCGTAGGCACCTACATACACGGCAAGGCGGCCGAACTTATGCCCAGTGAGAGGCCCTACAGGGTCATAGAGGTGGGGAGCGCCCTCGCCGCCGCCTTCACCCTGATAGAGAAAGGGGAGGTACCCTTCATAGACGTAGCCAGCCGATGAGGATCGCCCCCAGGCCCGCCACCGCCTGGGTGTAGGTAGCGTAGGCTACGAAACGGTAGGTCTCAAAGATGGCCCGTTTTACGTCCTCGGACTTCTCCTCCCTGTACCGATTCAGGAGGCGCCTGACCCTACGCCTAAGGTACTCGGAGAAGAGGAGGGAGGCGAAGACAACCGCGGAGAGGAGGGTAGAGGCGTAGGATTCACCTACGGCGAGGGATAGGGTGGATAGGGCGGTTAGGATCAGCCCCCACCGGTGGAAGCTGTTCTGGACGGACAGGGCGAACTCCCCCAGGGTCTCCCTCTTTAGGAGGCGACTCGCCACCGGCACCACTACGGTGGTGTGAAATAGGAGGACCCCCATCCAGAAGGACAGGAGGGAGTACCCCAGCAGAGCGAAGTCAAACCTATGAAACATCGGAGTAATCGCTTATGCGGAGTTTCAAGGCCTTACCCCTGACCTTGGCGTTCTCACCGAGGAGGGATCCGTCCAATATTGCGTTCTCCACGACGGCTCCGGCGTCTAAGATACTGTTCTTTACGATGGAGTTCCTTATCACCGCCCCCTCCCCGACGTGGACGTTCGGCCCGACGATGCTCCCCTCAACTACGGCGGTGTCGTGGATATAGACGGGCGGCACTATGAGGCTGCCCTCCCTCTCCCGGTAGTGGGTGTTCCACTCAAGGAGTTTCCGCTGGGAGATTATGGTCTGATCAAGTGTGCCGCAGTCCAGCCACTCCTCCACCTCTACGGCCTTGACCTTCCATCCCCTCGCTATCATAACCTTCATCGCATCCGTAAGTTGATACTCCCCCTTGGTGCGGATGTCGCTCCGTATGATATGCTCTAAGGCCTCGTAGAGCAGGGGGATGTCCGTAAAGTAGTATATGCCGACTATGGCGAGGTTGGAGGGCGGAACTTCCGGTTTCTCAACCAAGTCTACGACGTACCCCCCTTCTATCCTGACCACCCCGAACCTCCTGGGGTCCTCCACGCTCTTGACGGCTATGAAGTCCCCACCTCGCATTGCCCCCTGCAGATCCATACGGAAGGGGGTATCACCAAGGACGACCAGTAAGGGTTCGTCGGGCTTGACCTTGCCTTTGGTCAGGTTTATGGCGTAGCCGAGGCCCAGCATCTCCTCCTTTCGCTGTACCACGTACTCCACCTCGTACCCCCTCCCCCTCACGTACTCCACCACGCTACGGCCGTTCTCACCGACGACCAGGATTATGCGATGGGCTATGTCGCCTATTTGGTCAAGGATATGCCCAATGATGGGCTTACCGGCGACGGGTATGAGGGCCTTAGGTTTGGTGAGTGATAGGGGACGCATCCTCTTTGCAAAACCTGCAGCGGGTATGACCACCTGCATAGCCTTCTATTTTACTGTGGCACAGGGTCGGAGTTCCACCTGCACCCTTATACTTCCCGCCATGGCTCACGCATATACACCCGGTTTGAAGGTTACGGAGAAGACACTGATAGTGAAGGAGAGGAGGCTCCCCCTGTGGGGAGACGTCCTCGTCAAGGAGGGGCAGAGGGTTAAAGCCGAGGACATAGTGGCCAAGGCCCAACTTCCCGGTCCGGTGTTCCCCAAGAACCTGGCCGGTGAGATGGGTATCCCACCATCGGACCTTCCTAAGGTCCTCCTTGTCAAGAAGGGGGAGAGGGTTAAGAAGGGACAGGTAATAGCGAGGGCGAAGGTCTTCTTCGGTCTGTTCAAGGTTGAAGCCAAAGCACCCATAGACGGTATTCTTGAGGATTACTCTACCATAACGGGACAGGTCATATTCCGGGGTGAGCCTATACCCATAGAGGTCAAGGCCTACCTTGACGGTGTAGTGGAGAGGGTACTACCCAAGGAGGGGGTCGTAGTGCGCACCATAGCTGCTATGGTGCAGGGTATCTTCGGGGTAGGAGGTGAGAAGGTGGGGGGGACGGTGAAGGTGGCCGTCTCCTCACCGGACGAGGAGCTTACCCCGGACAAGGTGACGGAGGATTTGAGAGGTAAGGTGGTGATAGGGGGGAGGACGGCAAGGATAGACACCCTGCGTAAGTTGGCGGAGGTGGGTATAAACACCCTCGTGATAGGCTCCATAGACGACGCCGACCTCCACGAGTACGTGGGCTACGACATAGGTGTTGCCATAACCGGGAACGAGGACGTACCCTTCACCCTGATAGTAACCGAGGGCTTCGGTTCCCTCCCTATGGCCCGTCGCACCTTCAACCTCTTCAAGAAGTTTGAGGGCCTGAAGGCCTCCACCAACGGTGCCACCCAGATAAGGGCGGGTGTCCAGAGGCCGGAGGTCATAATCTTCCGTAAGGACGTGGATATGAACGAGGTTATAGAGGCGGAGGAGAGGCCAGAAAGTGGCCATCTGGACATAGGGACGGTCGTCAGGATAATACGGGAGCCTTTCTTCGGTGAGATCGGAGAGGTGGTGGAGCTGCCCAACGAGCCGGTGAAGATAGAAACGGAGTCGGTGGTCAGGGTACTGAAGGTCAAGCTGAAGGATGGCAGAGTGGTGGTGGTACCGAGAGCCAACGTTGAGCTCATAGAGGAGTGATAGTCCTCATCCTCGCCGCGGTAGTAGGAGGGATAGCCTCTACCCTCCTGAACCTTTCGCATCTTGCCCCGTACTACGAGGCTCTCTTAGGCGGTGTGGCCATAATGGTGGCCGGATACATCCTATCCGTAGCCGTGGAAGCTGCCCAAAAGGACGTATCCCGCTCCTTCGCCACCATCATACTGGCCCTCCTCGCCGTCCTTCCGGAGTACGCCGTGGACTTCTACCTCGCCTATACGGGCGGGAGCAACCCCCACTACGTGCATTACGCTACGGCCAACATGACGGGGGCCAACCGTATGCTCCTTGGCCTCTTCTGGCCGGTGGTCGGTTTTGTCGGTCTTTACCTCGCCCGCGGCAGGAAGACGGTTAGGGGAAAGGCGGTGATATTGGATAGGTCCTTCCGTTTGGAGATCTTCTTCCTCCTCCTTGCCACCCTGTACTCCTTCAAGCTCCCCCTTATGGGCCACATTTCCCTCTTTGATAGCATCGTCCTCGTCCTCTTATTCTTGGCGTACGCCCAGGTGGCCTCCAAATCCCACACGAGGGAGGAGGAGTTTGAGGGTGTAGTCGGGACGATAGTTTCCCTACCTCCGGCGGCCCGTAAGGCGGTGGTCCTCCTCCTCTTTTTGATGGCCGGGGCTTTCATATTCGCATCGGTTGAGAGGTTCACCGAGGGGCTGATAAGGACGGGAGAGATGTTGGGGGTGAGTGAGTTCCTACTGATACAGTGGGTTGCCCCTCTGGCCTCCGAGATGCCGGAGTTGGTGGTGGCCGTACTCCTCGCCCTAAAGGGTAAGACCACTACGGCCATAGGAGCGCTCGTCTCCAGTAAGGTCAACCAGTGGACCCTCCTGATAGGTACCCTCCCCTTCGCCTACTCCCTCGGTAGTGGTAGGCTGGCCCCCATGCCCCTGGATGCGGTGCAACGGGAGGAGCTGTTCCTGACGGCCGCCCAGTCCCTATTCGGTACCATCCTGATCGCCGACCTGAAGTTGAGCCGAGGGGACGCCCTCCTCCTCTTCCTCCTCTTCTGGGCGCAGTGGGCCCACCCTTCCTCCTATACGAGGACGGTACTCGGATGGGTATACATCGCCTTCGCCCTCATCCTCGTCCTCAAGGACCGTGGGCGTATGATGACCCTCTTGAGGTACGGCTTCCACCTCTTCACTTGAGACCGGCGAATCCGCTCGCCCACCTCTCCAAGGCGTAAGCCCTCCGCCTCTTCGGTGGAGGTAAGGCCATCACCTTTAACTTCCAGAGCGGGCCTAACACCTCCGGCAGGAAGGAGAACTTATCCGGTTTCCTTACGTCCCCCAGGTTGAGCCTTCCCTCGCCCTCTACGGAAACCTCCATCCCCCCCTTGGAGAGCCGCAGGATGGCTCTCCCCCCGTACCTCCTCGTTCCGCCGACGGGGACGAAGCCCTCGTAGTCCCCCTCCTCAAGGAACCGCCTGCAGGCGGCGACGTCAAGGGGTAGGCCTATGGCCACCAGGGCGGCGGGGTCATCGGAGAAGTACCCCCCCTCGCTAACGAAGAGCGGTCCCCCGACGTCTATCACCACCTCCCCACCCGCTTCCTCCACCTCTCCGTAAACCAAAGCGAAACCGGAGAAGCCGAACACCATCCCCATCACCCTCCTTAGGACGAGGAGGTCCCCACCGAAGAGGACCGTCCTATCCGGCTCCGGGAGGAAGGGGAGCATGCTTAGGTCTACCCCCTCCTCCCCCGCCCTGTAGAAACCGAAGACCCTCATCCTCCGGGCCTTATGACCTCCACGCCCATATAAGGCCTTAGCACCTCCGGGATAACGACGGAGCCGTCCTCCTGCTGGAAGTTCTCAAGGATGGCTATGAAGACCCTCGGTGTGGCGAGGCCGGAGCCGTTGAGCATATGCACGTACTCCGTCTTTCCGTTCTTACGGCGGAGTTTTACGTTGGCCCTGCGGGCCTGGAAGTCCTCAACGTTGGAGACGGAGGAGGCCTCAAGCCACCTCTGGAGGCCGGGCGCCCACACCTCAATATCGTAGGTCTTGGCGGCGGCGAAGCCCATGTCCCCGGTAGATAGGAGGACGACCCTGTAGGGTACGCCGAGGGCCTGGAGGATCCTCTCGGCGTCCCGTACCATCTTCTCATGCTCTTCGTAGGACTCTTCGGGCTTGGTGTACTTGAAGAGCTCCACCTTGTTGAACTGGTGCATCCGGATTATCCCCCGCACGTCCCTACCGTGAGAGCCGGCCTCCCTCCTGAAGCAGGGGGTGTATGCCACGTAGTACAGGGGGAGTTTGTCTTCGGGTATCACCTGGCCCCTGTGGAGGTTGGCCAGGGAGGCCTCGGCCGTGGGGATGAGGTAGAGGTCGTCCTCGTTTATGTAGTACATCTCCTCGT
>WGAN01000148.1 GCA_015494805.1 Caldifarciminota bacterium | reverse complement strand
CCAAAGATGTGGTAGTCGGCGTCGTAATCGTAGCCGATGGCCGGGTTGGAGAGCCTTCCGAACTGGTACAGCCTGCTCTCCTCCGCCTTTACGGAGTACTCCCATACCTCCCTCGGCGAAACCGGAGAGGACAAGGCCCACAGAACGAGGGAATCCAACATAGCCGTCTATTCTAAGAGGCTCGTGAGTAGGGGGGTGTTTAACAGTAATGATGGGGGCGACTGTAAAATAGAGGAGCAATGACCTGTCTGTCGTGCAACTCGCCCTCAACCATAAAGAACGGACACGCCCGCCGCGGCTACCAGCAGTTCCTCTGCAAAGACTGTGGGAAATCCTTCGTCGTAGGGGGAAAGTACAGGAGGTTGAGCGACAGGGAGAGGATGGAGATGGTGATGCTGTACCACAGGGGGATGGGGATAAGGGAGATAGCCCGCCTCTACGAGGTCTCCCCCGCAACCGTCCTCTACTGGATAAAGAGGCTGTCCGTAAAGTTGGGGTGAGTGTTGGTAGCCGTCCCGAAAATGATGGCCGAATACTCTTCGTAAGTCCGACTTCAGCAAACTGAAGCCCATCCTTAACTTACGGATCCTTGCAGTCCGATTTGCGAAATTTTAATCCCTATTTCAGGTGCCGCCAACATGGTCCCGTCCCGTAGAAATCTTTGGCACCGCAACTCCGCATAGGGTGTATTTGTTGGAGATTATTGATGAGAGCCGACAGATTTTCAAAAATTTTTGGCATTTCCTCTGATTAGAGTATGGCCCACCGAAGGACAGGAACCCACCTCTCCGGAAGGGCGTAATTGAAGGGTCCGCCATAACGGTTGAACCATCCGGCGAAGATCCGCATTTCAATCCTCATCTCATTACGGAATCAGAAACTTCAACAACGCCGAGAGAACCGAACTATACCGATGGAGGTTCCATCGTTTGAGGTTGCGTTGGAGAGGGGAGTAAATATCCCTCTGCCCTTTCAAAAATGTAAATCAAACTTCGAAAAATTGAAACTAACGCTTCAATAAACTGTAAGCCAAACTTTAGAATTCCTCAAACACATATTACGAAATTTTAATCCCTATAAAGCGACTCAAGGATGCGGTGGAGGTTCCACATCAGGTTCAATATTGCATATTCTGTTGTTTCCAACAATTTGGTTATTTTGCGAAGTAACATTTGGAATTTCACACAAATTATCGGAAATATTGCTCTACAGGTAGGCCCATTTGCACCTTAAAAACTTCAAAAATCTGTATTAAATCGGTAAAAATAGCACTTTTCACGCAGTTTAATGTTAATACTGAACAACACTTTTCAAAACTGAAAGTCAAACTTTAGGAAACTTGTTCCCGCACTTCAGGTCTTTGAACGGCACCGGAAAAACCTCCTGCGATACGGGGAATTTACCTACGACCTCTTGAAGGTAGGCATAACTGCTCACACATACATCAAACGTATCCTTGGGAATGAGCATCCTCCCACTCGCCGGGCTTCGTAACCGAGGTCCTAATATCCGACCGCACTTTGGCAGGTGATACGTGATAAAAGCGTAGAATTCCGACTTTATGTACAGGCTGCTCTTGGTAGCCCTCGGTGGGTCCTTAGGAGCTGCCCTCCGATATCTAACGGCCGGGGCTGTGCATCGCTACTTTGACGGGACCTTTCCCTACGGAACCCTCGTAGTAAATGTCGTTGGCTCCTTTGCCCTCGGTTTCCTATGGAGTCTTTCCGAAGAGGTCTTCGTCCCTTCAAGCTTTCGGGCATCCGTTATGGTGGGAGGTATCGGGGCCTTTACCACCTTCTCCACCTACTCCCTTGAGACCTTCAACCTCCTGCGATACGGTGAGCCGTTCTACGCCTTGATGAACTTCCTACTGAACAACATTCTGGCCTTCGTTGGCGTCTTTTCGGGTTTCCTCCTCGCCAAGATGTTGGTCGGCCTTATAAAAAGAGGGTTATGAAACTCCCGTCCGAAGGCATCCTCCTTAGGATATTCGTAGGGGAGGACGACACCTATAAGGGGAAACCCCTGTACGAGCAGATCGTCCTCAAGGCGAGGGAACTCAACCTCGCCGGTGCCACCGTAATCCGTGGCATAATGGGTTTCGGAGCCAGCAGCAGGATCCACACCGCCAAACTCCTAAGGCTCTCCGAGGACCTCCCCATCGTGATAGAGATAGTAGATACGGAGGAGAACATCCAGAGGCTCCTACCTTTCCTTGACGAAACCGTAAAGGAGGGTCTCATAACGATGGAAAGGGTGCGGGTGATCAGGTACGTAGCCGACGAGGGGTGAAACTACCGGAGGGCCTCTAATATCTCCCCGACGAGTTCGTCCAAGAGGTTGGGGTTGAAGTGCCTCACCTTCCTGTTTCCCCTCTCCGTAATTTCAACGCCTTTAGCCCTCTCAACGTCCAACCTCTCCACTAAGCCCATCTCCATCAACCTCCTGTCCAGAAATCCAACGGCCGGGAACACGGAGAAGGTGCGGGTGCCGAGGAGGACGGCCTCGCGGGTCATAGTGCCACCTCCACCTAAGAAGGCGTCCGACCAGTAGAGGAGCTGGGGGCCGTCTATCGGTTTGGGAAGCAGGGAAATGCCGTACCGGGAGGCCACCTCCCCGTCCTCCGGGTTCCTCTGGAGGAGTCGGACGTCGTACCCCTTCCCATTCAGGACCTTCAGGACCTCCCAGAAGTCCCCGTACCCCTTGCTGTAGAGGGAGGTCGTGGATGGGGGACGGGCGACGACGAGGGGCCTACGGAGGGGGGCCAGTACCTTTTTGGGGAAGTCCGGATCCGGCCGAAAGTCCCGGAGATATACCTCCTCCTTCAGACCCCTGTACCTCACCACCTTATCCGGATGGGCGCCGAACCTCCTCAAGGCCTCCTCCGGGAACCACTCCTGAACGTGGACCCTGTGGGCCAGCCTGAAGGCGAGGTGGTTGGCCGGTTGACCGTCGTAGTCCATGTACGTCCATACCCTCAGCCCCGCCATCCTCCCCGCCAGGATTGCGTCGTAGGAGTTGTGGGAGAGGGCGAGCCTTACACCCTTCCCCCGTACCGCACCGTAGAGGGCGAAGGCCCGACGGAGGAGGGCGGCGGCCTTCCGCACCTTCCCTTTACCCCCGTAGGAGCCTATCAGTTTGAAGTTGAGGCCCAGCCTTCTGGCGAGGGGGACGGTCTCCGAGAAGTCCCGGACGGTTATGAGAACCGAAACTCCCTCCTTCCGTAGCCTCCGGACGATCGGGGCGAAGAACATAACCTGGGGTGAGTTGGCGAGGTCTATCCAGACCAAGACCGCATTCTAACGGGGCCTCAAGGTTAATAGGACGTCCCCCCCCACCTCCTCCATCCCCTCAACGGCGTACCCAAGGGCGGAGCCGACGACGAGCCTCTCGGCGAAGGCCCCCTTAGGACCTCCGAGGAACTTCGGGGATACGAAGACGAAGACCTTATCAGCGAGGGAGGATCTAAGGAAGGCCGTAAAGACCTGCCCACCGCCCTCAACGAGGACGGAGGTTATACCCCTACCCTTCAGGATGGACAGGGCCTCCCGTATGTCCCCGGAGAATCGCACGCCCTCCACCCCATCCGGTAGGTCGCAATCTGGCCTTCGGACGTAGAGGACGAGGGTAGGGGGATCCCCGGAGAAGATGCGGGCGTTGCAGGGTAAGTCTCCGGAGCGGGTTAGGACCACCCTCAAGGGTTGCCTCTCGGTGAAGGTGTGCCTTACGGTGAGGAGGGGATCGTCCGCCCTTACCGTTCCTGCCCCCACTAGAACGGCATCGTAGTAGGATCTTAGGAGATGGACCCTCCTCCGGGCCTCCTCCCCCGTTATCCACCTCGCCCTCCCCTCCCAATCTGCTATCCTTCCGTCCAAGGTTATGGCCATCTTGAGGGCGACGAAGGGCCTCCCCTTCTCGTGAAAGGTGAAGAATACCTCGTTCTGCCGCCTCACCTCCCCCTCCAAGACCCCAACCTTTACCTCTATACCCGCCTCCCGGAGCCTCTTAATCCCTTTCCCCCGTACCCTCGGATTGGGATCCAACGCCCCCACCACCACCCGCCTTATCCCGGCCTCTATTATGGCCTCCGTGCAGGGGGGTTGCTTACCGTGGAAGTTGTGGGGTTCCAGGGTCACGTACAGGGTGGAGCCGCGGGCCGACTTCCCCGCGTCCCCTATCGCCCTAACCTCGGCATGCTCCTCCCCGTACCTCCTGTGGTACCCCACCCCCACCACCCTACCGTCCCTCACGACCACCGCCCCAACGAGGGGGTTGGGGGAGACGAACCCCCTCCCCAGCTCGGCCAGTTCCAGGGCCATCCTCATGTACTCCTCGTCGGAGGCGAAGTAGGGGGGCCGCATATCAGAACAACCTTCCGGGGGCTATCTCCTCGTCCAGCCAGGGGAACCTGTGGCGGTACTCCCTTACGAAACGGGGGTATAGTATCCCTCCGAGGACGTTCTTGATGAAGGTCTTGACCTCCTCTTCTCCAGCCCGACCGGAGTAGATGTCGTCTATGATCTCGGCCACCTGATAGGCCCCCGGCGGGATGGAGGCGGCATCGTAGCCCGCCCTCCTGTAGTCGGTAAACTCCCACATCACGAGGTAGACGGCCGAGATTATGGCCTCAACCCACTCCTTCCTCTTACTTCCCACGTCCGTACGCATGGCACCTATTCTAACGTGGGAAAAGCTCCCCTATCTCCGGCAGGAAGTCCCTTCCCTCCTTGAAGAGGTTCCGGATTATGCGGGCGGTGGCCCCCCAGACGGTCCCGAGGGGCGTCCTCACCGTATCATCGTACAGGAGCGGCCTTAGGCTTTTGAGGGGGACGAAGGCGTACTCCTCAACCTCCGTAGGGTCCGGCCTTATGGCCCCCCGGCCCTTGAGGAGGGCGACGAAGGGATAGACCTTTATGTCCGTCATCAGGGTCTTTATGGGCGATAACTTTCCTATTACGAAGTAATCGTTGGACGTCAGGGAAAGCTCCTCCTCCAGCTCCCTGTGGAGGGTAGCCGTCAGGGACTCCCCCGGCCTCACCATCCCTCCGGGGAAACCTATCTCACCACCGTGTTGCCTCAAATTCGGGTTGCGGCGGATAAGTAAGACGTCCATCCCCCTTAAGAGGACTCCTACGGCGGCCTTCCTAACCTTGGGCATTACTCCTTACGGCACCTCTTAACCTTAAGGGAGACCGGCAGGGGCTTCGGAACGCTGACCTTTACGGCCACGAAGGGGGAGGTTATCACCTGTAGGAGCATAGAGCCGGGTTTAGGACACACCTCGCGGGCCACCACCTCCAGGCTCTTGGAGTTTCCCTTTATCTCCTCTACCTCTACACTGTATCCTCCCGTAGGCCTCCGTCCGAGGAATATCAGCAGGGTGGTACTGTCCCCGTTGGGTACCAACTCGGCGTAGGTGCTGTCCCACCATACGGCCTTCTCCTCCATCACACCGGACATATAGCCCTCTGCCACCTTCTCCCAGGTTATGGGGTTGCTCCTCCCCATACTCATAAGTAGTAGCATCATAGCCCCAGTTCGTCTTCAATCTCAAGGAGCCTGTTGTACTTGGCCGTCCTCTCACCCCTAGCCACGGCTCCCGTCTTTATCCAACCGCTGTTTACGGCGACGGAAAGATCGGCGATGGTCGTATCCTCCGTCTCCCCGGATCTGTGGGAGATTACGGTCTTCCATCCGGCTTTGTGAGTCATCTCAACGGCCTCAAGGGTCTCGGTGAGGGTACCTATCTGGTTGAGCTTTATGAGGACGGCGTTGGAGTACCCCTCCTCTATCCCCTTCGCTATCAACTTGGGGTTGGTGGTATATACGTCGTCTCCCACTATCATAAGGCGATGGCCGAACTCGCGAGCTATGAGCCGCCACCCTTCGGGGTCGTCCTCGGAGAAGGGGTCCTCTATAGAGAGGATGGGGTAGGAGTTTATATAGTCCTCGTACACCTTCAGGAGCTCCTCCCTCCCCAGCTCTTTCCCCTCAAACCTGTACCTCTCGGTGGTTATGTCGTACAGCTCGGAGGCCGCCACGTCCAGACTCAAGAATATCTCGTGGCCTATCTTGTACCCGGCCTTCTCTATCGCCTCAACCAAGAGGTCAAGGGCCTCCCTGTGGCTGCGGAGGTTGGGGGCAAAGCCACCCTCGTCCCCTAAGCCCGTACTAAGGCCCCGACCCTTCAGGATCTTCTTCAGGGTGTGGTAGACCTCGCTCCCCGCCCTCACCCTGTCTCTGAACCTCTTTATCCCCTTCGGGGTTATCATAAACTCCTGGATGTCAAGGTTGTTGTCGGCGTGCTTACCACCGTTGATAAAGTTCATCAGGGGTACGGGGAGGAGATGGGCGTTTGTGCCGCCTATGTACCGGTACAGCGGCAGCCTTAGGGAGTTGGCGGCGGCATGGGCTACGGCGAGGGAAACGCCGAGGATGGCGTTGGCACCGAGGCGGGACTTGTGGGGGGTACCGTCAAGGTTTATCAGGAGCCTGTCTATCCCAGCCTGATCGTAGGCGTCCTTACCCACGAGGGCCTTGGCTATCTCGTCCTCAACGTTCCTTACGGCGTTCAGGACGCCCTTACCACCGTACCGTTTATCTCCGTCCCTAAGCTCAACGGCCTCGTTCTTCCCCGTGGAGGCCCCGGAGGGTACCCTCGCTACACCAACGCTACCGTCCTCAAGGACGCACTTCACCATCACCGTAGGGTTCCCTCGCGAATCAAGGATCTCAAGGGCTTTGAGGGATGCTATCCTCATAGCCGGTATTCTACCCCCGAAACTGCCCGGCACCGATCGGTACGGTAATCCTCCGTACGATACCGTACATCCCCTCAAACAAACGGGGAATTTTTACAATTAATACGGAATATCTCCGATAATTTTTGTAAAATACCGCAAAACACCTCGCAATTCACCACACCCCCTCCCCCCAACTTAAAACGCATTCCAACCCTATAATATCAAGTATGCCCCGCCCCCTAAAGTTGGGACTCGTGCTTCTGCTGGTGGCCGGTTGCGTCCCCCAAGGGGGACCCGGCGAGCTTATAAACATTCCGGAGCCATCGGAGTACATGAGGGGGTTCTTCCCCCTTAAGGTGATCTTTGATAGGGCGAAGCCCAACGAGATGATAGTACTCCTCTCAAGTAGTAGGACGCGACAGGTCAGGCTCCTGGCCATATCTATGCCCGTGGGTCAGAAGCTGTGGGAGTTCTCCTTGGACAACAAGGTGGTCAGGGACATATACCCGGACCCGGAGGGTGGTGTATGGGCCTTCGTGGAGCAGATTAAGATGAGAGGAAGGAGAGGGGTTAGAGACTTCCAGCTGATAAAGGTAAAGAACGGTGATGAAGTTACGGCCGTGGACCTACCGGATACGGTATATACCGACTGGTACACCTTCGTGACGGACGGTAAGAAGTTCGTAGGTAAGCCTACGGCTCCCCCCATCCGATTTGCGGTGTGCAACCGTACGGGTGAGATAGAGAAGGCCTTTCCACCGTTCAAGAGCCTCAAGGACTTCTACGACGCCTTCCGCAAGATGGCCTCCAAGCCCAACTTCAAGAAGTACATCCTGACCGTGGGTGGGAAGGTGGTCGTGATATCCGAGGCCCTGGACTCCCTGTGGGTCTACGATATGGAGAACGGGGAGCTTCTGAAGGGGGTCAGGTTGGGAGATCCCCAGATAATACCCCGTGGCGGTGGGAAGGCCGTCATAATGAACCGGGTAGTCTCCGTGGGTGTGAAGGGTGGAGACACGGTCTGGGTCCTGACTCTCAAGGACATCCGGTACTTCAAGGACGGCGAACCTCTCTACAGGGTAGACTTCGGGGACAAGAGGTTCCTAACGGGGACGATAAAGAACGACACCTTCTACTGGATAACCTACGACAAGTCCATACGCATAGCCCCCGTCAGCAAGTACACGGTGGTTGAGGTCCAAGAGAAGGGTGAGTAAGGGGGACCTCTTCTGGATGGCCCTCGCCGTATGCGAGGCCCGGAAGGCGGTGCGAGAGGGGGAGGTACCCGTAGGGGCCGTCCTCGTAAAGGATGGTCGGCTCCTCGCCAAGGCCCACAACCGCACCGGTGAGCATCCCCTGTACCACGCCGAGATTCTGGCCTTAGGTGAGGTTGCTCCGGAGGAGTTGGAAGGGGCGACCCTCTACGTCACGATGGAGCCTTGTGTGATGTGCAGCGGGGCCGTCGTCCTCGCCCGCCTGAAAGAAGTCGTCTTCGCCGTAGAGAACCCAAGGTTCGGCGGAACCTACTCCCTCTACCAGATACCCCTGGATACCCGCCTGGTCCACAGGGTGAATGTGC
Organism: Caldifarciminota bacterium; assembly: GCA_015494805.1. Taxonomy (GTDB): domain Bacteria; phylum Hydrothermota; class Hydrothermia; order LBFQ01; family LBFQ01; genus JAADCS01. Next base: position 6,372 of record WGAN01000148.1, on the reverse strand, counting down.
GCAAGCTCGGAGACGTAGGCGGCATAACCGCCCTACTAAGGAGGTACTTCGGTAGGGAAGATGAAGGTTGAGTGGTTGGGGACGGTCCCCTACGGCGAGGCTTGGGAACTCCAAAAGAGGCTCCACGGCGAGGTGGTAGAAGGGGGTGAGGAGAGGGTATTGCTCTTAGAGCATCCCCCTGTCATAACCCTCGGTAAGTCGGCGAAGGACGAGAACCTGTTGATTCCTCCGGAACTCCTCCGGCAGAGGGGGGTTTCCCTCTACAGGGTGGATAGGGGAGGGGACGCCACCTTCCACGGTCCAGGGCAACTGGTAGCATACTTCATAGTGAGGGCCAAGGGGGGAAAGGAGGTGGTAAGGAAGCTGGAGGAGGTGATAAAGAGGTCCCTCCTAAAGGTGGCGGAGTTGGAGTTTACGGAAGGGCCTCACGCCGGCGTGTGGGTTAGGGGGAAGAAGATAGCCTCAATTGGCCTGTCCCTCAAGAGGGGGGTGACCATGCATGGTTTCGCCTTGAACCTCACCGTAGACCTCTCCTACTTCTCCCTCATAAACCCCTGCGGCCTGCCGTCCTCGGTTATGACCTCCCTAAAGGTGGAAACCGGCCTTCACCTGCCACCAAAGGATTTCTACCCCTACGTCGTTGAGAGCATAGGGGAGGTGTGGGGGCCTTAGAGGTTGAGGCTCTCGGCTATATCCCCCACCACCGGGAGTTTCTCCACCTTCCCCATTAGGGCGTTTATGAAGCCTATCACCCGGAGGACGAAGAGTAGGAGACCGAGGATCCATGAGATGAGTCCCCACATAGGGATGAGGCCACCGGCGAAGAAGCCCACCACCCAGAGGACCACATCCGCGAGGAAGATCACGAGGGACTGCTTGGCGTGGAACTTCACGAAGGGACTGTCTACGAGCCAGTAGAGGATGAAGAGGATCCATAGGTAGCTAAGGGCTGCCACCAGTTTGTTCCTCTCAATATCGTCGGGAGGTATGCTCAACTCCTTCGTCATAGGACAGCAGTTTAAGGGTGGGTCTCCAACTTTATAGGTAAATGTTGCAGAGAGATTTGCAAACCTACACTTCTAACTCGTCGTACAGGGTGGGAGTTAGGACGTTCCTCCTCTTACGCTCCAAGATGCCCTCCTTCAGAGCTTCGCGAGCCTCGTCCTCCCCATGGACGAGGATTACGGTATCCGGGTCGGCCGAGTCTATCCAGTTGAGGAGTTCCCTCCTGTCGGCGTGGGACGAGAAGCCGTTTATGGTATAGACCCTGATATTCACATCGTAGAAGCGGTCCAATATCCAGACCTTCTCCTCGCCGTCCACTATCTCCCTACCGAGGGTCCCTTTCGCCTGATACCCCACGAATATCAGGGCGTTCCTCGGATCCTCAACCATATGCTTCAGGTGGTGTATCGCCCTACCGCCGTTGAGCATACCGGAGCCGGCCACTATTACGTACCCCTTCCGTACGTGGTTCAGCTGCTTTGACTCCTCCTTCGTACGGGTTATGAGTAGGTTCTTTAGGCGGAAGGGGTTTTCCCGAAGGAAGCGGGCGTAGGCCTCTTCATCGTAGCACTCTGGGAACTTGAGGAACTCCGTTAAGATCTTGGTGGCGAGGGGGCTGTCTAAGACCACCCTCCAATCTTCCGGCCACTCTCCGGAGTCCTCCCACCCCTTGAAGATGTACAGGAGTTCCTGCGCCCTCTCAAGGGCGAAGGCCGGTACGAGGGCCTTACCGTTCGGTAGGGTTGAGAATACGGCCTCTTTTAACTCCTCAACCGACTCCTCAAATGGGCGATGGACCCTGTCCCCGTATGTGCTTTCAACTACGACGACGTCGGTCTTTGAGGGCATCTGCGGGTCCCTGACTATGGGCTTTCCGGTGTTGCCGAGGTCCCCGGAAAAGGTGAAACGCTTCCCCCTGTACTCGTACTCGTAGAAGGCGGAGCCGAGGATGTGTCCGGCGTCCCTAACCCTGAACTTCAGGGGGCCTATGCTGTACTCTTCCCCACACCGGACGAACTTTACGGGGAGGGAGAAGGTCCTCCTCAGGTCCTCGAGGTCGTAGAGCCTCTCGTCCTCCTCCATCAGGTGGAAGGCGTCCTCAAGGATGTAGCGGCCGATCTCCCACGTCGCCCTGTGGGTTATGACCGTTCCACGGAAGCCGCTCTTTACGAGGATGGGGAGGCGGCCGATGTGATCCAGATGGGCGTGGGTGAGGAAAAGGAAGGGGACCTTCCTAAGTTCCTCAAGGGGTTCGGCGTTCAACTCGGAGAATATCCCCTGAAAGTAGCCGGCATCCACGAGGAAGGAGAGTTCCGGCAGTCTAACGAGGTGCATGGACCCCGTCACCGTTCCGGCCGCTCCGAAGAACTTTATCTTTATCATTACGTTTTACCTCCCTAAGAGCAGTTTCAGGATACTCACAAAGTTGGGATTCAGTAGCGTCATAGCAATGATGTTTAAGATAATCAGGAAGATCAACGTTAGGTTGATCCTGTCTATCCTCCTGTTCAGCCTCTCCTCAAGGGTGTTTATCCTCTCATCCAAGGCGAGAATCTGGGAGCGTATCTCCTTCTCAAAGGCACGCATCTCCCTCTTGAGGGATTCTATCTCCGACTTAAGGGCGTTAAACCGGGTGTTCATCTCCTTCTGAAGGGCATCAAATCGGGCATTCGTTTTACCTTCAAGGGCATCAAACCTGGTGGTCGTTTTACCTTCAAGAGCATCAAATCGGGCGTTTGTTTCCCTCTTAAAGGACTCTATCTCCTTTTGAAGGGTGTCAAACCGAGCGTTCGTCTCCCTCTTGAGAGCGTCAAACTGGGCAGCCGTTTCACTTTTGAATGATTCCAACTCCTCCTTGAGGGCGTCAAACCGGGTGGCCATTTCCCTCTTGATGGCATCAAACTGGGCGGCCGTTTCATTCTTAAAGGACCCCATCTCCTCCTTGAGGGCATCAAACCGGGCGTTCATTTCCCTCTTGAGGGCATCAAACCTGGTGGTCGTTTTACCTTCAAGAGCATCAAATCGGGCGTTCGTCTCCCTCTTGAGGGACTCTATCTCCTTCTGAAGGGCATCAAATCGGGCATTCGTCTCCCTCTTGAGAGCATCAAACCGGGTGGCCGTTTCACTTTTGAAGGACCCCATTTCCTCCTTAAGGGCATCAAACCGAGCAGCCGTCTCCCTCTTGAGGGCATCAAACTGGACGGCTATCTCCCTCTCAAGGGTGTCCATCCTCCTGTTTAGGGCCTCTACCCTCTCGTTCAACCCCTCAAACCAACTGATGATCTCCCCCCTCGCCATGAACCTATCCAAGAGATCCCTGCGGGTGTCCTCAAGGTAGTCTGCTACGGCCCTGGCCGTATCCTCACCGAGTTTCTCCTTGAGCTTCAAGAAGACCTCCGTTGTGCTTATCCCCTGTTCCATATGCGAATTTTAAGGGGGAACCGGAAGTAGTCTAACCCGCTTTAGAGGCGGATACTATGACCCCTAAGGCGATGGAGTTGAGCCTGTCCTCGTCCCCCTCGTTCCGCGATGGAATTAAGACGGGAACCTTCGCCCCCATTATCACGTGGCCTACGGGTACCTTGGCGTAGTAGGTGTATGCCTTACCGAGGATGTTGCCGGCCTCTATGTTGGGAACAACGAGGATGTCGGCCCTCCCGGCCACCTCCCCCTTCACCCCCTTCCTCCGGGCGGCCACCTCCGAAACGGCGACGTCAAGAGCGAGGGGTCCTTCCACCACACCCCCCACTATCTCCCCCCTCCTGTACCTCTCAACCACCTCCGCTGCCTCAACCGTTGAGGGTATCTTCTCCGTTACGTACTCAACGGCGGACAGGAGGGCCACCCTCGGCCGGTCGTATCCGAGACTTCTGAAGACGTCTATGGCGTTCTGGACTATCTGTACCTTCTCCTCAACCCCCGGCAGTACGTTCACCCCCCCGTCCGTCATGCCCACGAGGCCCTCACCGGCCGGGTTTTCGGCTATGAGGATATCGGACAGGATCCGCCCCGTACGTAGGCCCCAATCCCTGTTGAGGACGGCCTTGAGGAGGACACCCGTCTTCAGGAAGCCCTTCATTACGATATGGACCCTGCCGGCTGCGGCGTCCTTAACCGCCAGCTCTGCCGCCTCCTCCGGTGAGGAGGCCTCTACCACCTCAACCCCCTCCGGTACCTCCCCAACCTCCGAAGCCGGTACGTATATCACCGCCCTATCTACCAGGCCCAACCCGACGGCCTTGACCACGGCACCGAGGGAGTAGTCGTCGGTGGCCCATGGAACGGCCAGGACCTTCCCCCTGACTCCCTTCGCCCTTTCCCTTAACTCTCCGTAGTCCTTGAGCATAGGAAGGGATTCTACCACCTGAAGCCCAGCTCAAGGGAAGGGAATATCGGCAACTGGTAGAAGGCCGTCCTTATCGGCGGGTCTTTGGAGTAGTCGTACATATAGAACCAGACGTTCTTGCGGTTATAGACGTTTATGACGGAGAGGGAGAGGTAGCCCCTCACCCGCTTTATATGGAAGTCCTTCCGTACGTATATGTCAAGGCGGTGGTAGGGCGGGTAGCGGAGGGTGTAGGGGGTGCTGTATATCTCCCTCGTCCCTATCCTCATCGGCATACCGGAGCCGGGGTCGTACATGGAGTATATGTCGTACCTGGCCAGAACGCCGGTGTAGGGCATCCCGCTCTGGTAGGTGAAGCGGAGACCTCCCAGGGTCCCCCACGGCAGGGGATGGGACAGGGTGAAGACCACGGCGTGCCTCCGGTCCCACGGTGAGGGGTGGAGGGTGTCCCCGAACTTCATCCGGGCCACGAGGAAGGAGTAGGAGAGGAGGAGGCGGAGGTTGCCAACGTCCTTGCGGACGTACCCGTCAAAGCCGTAGGCCCATGCCTTCCCCTCTCGGAAGACGGTTCCGTAGATGTCGTTTATGTCGGGGTTGGGGTTCTCAAGGAGGACGTAGGGGTAGTCCTTGTAGAAGGCTTCAACCTCCCAGTCCCCCCACGTGGTTATCCCCGTCAGGCCGAGGGAGTAGTGGAAGGCCCTCATGGGCTGCCACCCCCTGAAGATGGACGTCCAGTAGTAGAAGGAGGAGAGGACCTCCCCCAGCTGCCCCCCTCCCATACTCAGGCCGACGTGGTACTGGTGGAAGACACCCCAGCCCCCCTTGAGGGCGACGTCGGGGGTGAGGAAGTAGCGGAAGGTTATGCGGGGTTCAGGGTTGAGGTAGGCGACGTTGTACCTGTCCATCGGCTTCGGGAACCACGTGTAGAAGAGGTTGAGGCGGCCACCCAACGATAGGTTGTATAAGCCCCGCTTCATTAAGTACTCTCCGTAGAGGGAGGAGAGGACGGTCTTCCCCTTATCCTCGTACCTCATCCCGAAGAAGTCCTGCGTTATCCCTCCCCAGCCCGGTTCCACGGTGAGGCCGAGCCTTATCTCCCTCTCGTCGTTTATACTGCTCAGGGCTGTCCGGAAGGTTCCGAGGTCCATCGGGGCGGTTATGGAGACTACGGTCTGGTCCTTGAAGCCGAAGGATAGCCTGTCCCTGAAGAGGGTGAGGCCGAGGGTGGTAAGGGAGACCCAGCTCTCACCGAGTACGGCCCTGCTCCTCAATGCCAAGACGGTGTTCCCCCAGGAGGCGTAGAGGTGGGCCGTCCGGAAGTATAAGTCAAGGACGTCGTCCCCTTGAAGCAAAGCCAAGGACAGCCTCCAGGACGGCCTGACGTCGTAGTACAGCTTGGCTATGCCGTCGTAGAAGTGGTAGGGGAAGTTGTACCCCAACCACCCGGCGGTTATGTCAAAGTAGGAGCGTCGGAGGGCGACGAGGCCGCCGCTCTTCCCCCGCCTGAAGGTCTGAAAGAGGGTGGTCGCGAGGAGGCTGACGGAGGCGCTCCCGTAGGTGCTGTCCGGCTCCGCGACCTGAACGTCCAGTATGGAGGAGAGGACACCCCCGTACCGGGCGGGGAAGTTGGAGCGGTAGAAGGTGAAGCCGGATAGGGCGTCGCTAATGAAGACGGAGAAGAGACCTGCCATATGGTAGGGGTTGAAAACGGGGACGTCGTCAAAGAGGACGATGTTCTCCTGCGGCCCCCCACCCCTGACGGAGAACTTGGAGGAGAAGTCGGCCGCCATCACAACGCCGGGGACGTCCTGAATGGCCTTGAGAACGTCCGCAGTCAGGAAGTTTGGCCTCTCCCTTATTACCTCTGCCTCAAACTTGAAAGGCTCCACCGTACCCTTGCGGAACTCCTCCCTCTTGGCGGTTATTACGATCTCCCTCGCCCTTATCGGTGAGGTGCGAAGGACCACCTTAACGGAGACGAGCGTATCCCTCCCATAGACGGACAGGGTCTCCGGCTTCCT
>WGAN01000147.1 GCA_015494805.1 Caldifarciminota bacterium | reverse complement strand
GACGGAGGTACCTCCGTAGGTCGTACTTACCCCTCCTCAACTTAAGCAGCCTCTTACCGTCAGCAGAGTAGAACACCACCTCGTACCCCTCCGGTACGTTCAAGACGGTCCCGGCTACGTACAGCGACCTCTCCCTCCTCTCTGCTACCGCCGTCGGATCGTCCCAAGAGGCCGAACAGTCGTACACCCACAGGTTCACCAACTGCGTATCCACCCTTATGGCGTCTCGGTAGTAGTCTATGTGGAAGGTGTGGAGGCCGGGCGTAGCCGTCGCGGGTACGGTGAAGTTTATGCCGAAGGAGAAGGTGTCCTCTGGAGGTGTAAGGGTTATGCCGGTGTAGTAGGGAGGGGTGAATACGACCCAAGGCCTGTAGGCCGTCTCCCTCACCATAGGCCATAGGGAGTCTATAACGAGGGCGGTGCTATTAACTATAGAGTCTATCTGGTGGGCGACGTTGTCCCCCAGCTCGGCCACTATCCCGTTGGCGAGGGTGTCCCCCATCCAGTACTCCCAATCCGACATAGACAGGGCCTCCGGCCCCCAACCGTCGTCCTCCACAGAGTAGAGGATTATGGGTTTGATACCGGACGTCCTTAGGGTCCTCATCAGGGGGTACCAGTATATGTCGTCGGAGGTGCCGGCTACACCGTCCCTACCCGGATCCGCCCCAGTGTTGTAGGAGACCGGCCTACTGCCGTCGTTGAGGTCGCAGGCGTGGGGTACGTTGTCTAACCAGAACACCACGAATCGGGCGCACTCCACCCTCCAGTGTATGGCCGTGTCGTAGACCATCTCGTACAGGAGACGGGCGTAGCTCTCCGGTCCGTCCTCACCGTTTCCGAGGGAAAGGGAGTTGATCGTAGCCCGTACGGTGGCCGTATCGTAGGTGAGGGGGAGGTTCAGCCTGTAGGGGTAATCCCCACCGCTACCGTAGGTGTTAGAGTAGCCACAGTGGTTATACGAGCCGTTGTAGTCCATATGGGAGGCTACCCCGAAACGTATATCGGCGATGGAGGACATAAGGGAGTCCATTATGGCGTTAGCGTTGGCCTGGGCGTCGCTTAGCTCGTCCCCCATTGAACCGGTAAGGTCAAAGGCAAACATAACGTCGGCACAGGTGTATGAGGATATACCGAGGAGAGCCGTATCCACCGCCGTACCGGGGCAGGTGTCCCCCACATAGACGGTGTCGTTTATAACTGGCTGCACTACCCAACCTGTTAGCCAAATCAACATGGTATGGCAATTATAGAGCAGTAGGGATGTCGTTTGCAGAGGATTTCTGCTATATGCTAATGTTTCCTAAGTAAATCACAAAATTCTGTATTAATTTCAGAATAAATGCATATTTTTAACAACAAATTAGCAAAATATTACCGAATACTTCGTTCTATTCACGCAAAACTGCACCGACAGGCATGATCCATCCGTACGCCCGTCGGGTTCGTCCGGACACCTTTGCGGCCCCTCATCTTAGGCCCCCCCGACCTTGAAAGGGGCGTCGCGGGTGTATCTACCTCCTTAGAATCAATCGTGATGAAGGACTTCTACAAGTTGGTCTCCCTTTACGTATCCCTCCTCATTCTGGCGGTGGGGCTGGAGGACGATGAGTTGGACGAGGTCTTGGAGGACCTCGCCTATGCCCAGAACCTCATCCTGAAGGGGAAGGGATGGGAGGAAGTCACGGAGGTGTTGGGTAGAGCGAAGGATAGGATAGCCAAGCTTAAGAAGAGGTCCGACGACCCGGAGATTCTATCCCGGTTGGACGTCCTATCGGTTATAGCCGAAATACTGCGGATCGTCACCCTCTGGGATAACGGGCTGTACCTGGGATTTTCAAGGGATATGAAGAAGGTCCTCAAGGTAGCCAAACGCAGCGGGTACGAGGAACCCTACGTAGCCGTTCTATCCCTCCTCGTCGCCACCCTGTTCGTGGAGAACCGAATAAAGGAGTTAAGACCCTACATAGACGAGGTGAACGACCTCACCGAGAGGGTGGACGAGGAGGAGATGACCGCCGTCCTACTCCTGGAGGCCGCCTCCTACATCAACACCGTCGTATCCTCCGACCGGGCCTTCAAGTACGCCGTAAGGTACGGCCTTGCGTTGCGGACGAGGGAGGGGAGCGAGTTTGAGGTCCTCTTGGGTAGGCTCCTTATGGCGTTGGACACCATCCTGATGCGACTCGCCTACGAGGTAAAGGCGGGGAAGGTACTGCCCGAAGAGGTGGACTGGGTGGAGGAGACCAACGCCCTGTTGGACTGGCTGGAGGAGGAACAGGAGGGCGGAGACCTGTCCATCCTCTACGTTAAACTCCTCCAATACCTGTCCTTGAGGTCCAAGTACCTCAAGGGAGACCCGTTCGGCCTAGAGGAGCGGTTCAAGAAGGTGGACCCGGATCTCCGCTCCCTCCTAAAGGTCGTGATGATACCCACAGGGGAGGGCGGCGACGACACCCTCAAGGCCTAACCTTGGTCCTCCTGGTGCTGGTCGGTTGCCCCCTCCTTCCTGACGAGGTCTGCGAGGTTCATCCCGGCGCTCTCAAGCAGGTCCTTGAGGGGTGGTAAGGCCCCTACGAGTCCCGAAACGAACCTGGCCGTTGAGCCTCCGCTATCCCAGACGACGACCTTGTCTATCTTGAGGTTCTTGATGGCCTCCACCTGCTTGTCCACGAGGTCGGGTAGGTTCTCGGCGATATACAACAGGACGACGGCGTTGGGATCTCCGGTAGAGGCGAACAGCTCCTTGTAGCCCTCGGCCTTACTGACGAGGACCTTCTTTATACCTTCGGCCTCGGCCTCGTACTTCATAAGTGTGGCGTCGGCCTCTCCCTTCGCCTTCCTCCTCAAGACTTCGGCTTCGGCGTCCGCCCTTATCTCCTTCTCCTGCTTTTCAACCTCCGCCTTGACTATGACGTCGGCCTGAAGTTTGGCCTTCTCCTTCTCCGCCCTCTTCAGCTCCGCCAACTTCTCCGCCTCGTACGCCTCCTCAAGGGCCTTGGCCATCTGGACCTTCTCCGCCGTTATGGCCTGCCTCTGGGCCTCCGCCTCCTTCTCCCGCTTGTGGGCCTCCGCAAAGGCTATACGTATCTGGGCCTCCGTCTCCCCTTCAACCGCCGTGGCGTTGGCTTCGGCCACCTTTATCCTCATCTCCTTCTCGGCCTCGGCCTTCCCTATCTCCCCGTCCCGCTCGTGTATGGCCACCTTCACCTTGGCCTCGTTTATGGCCTTGGCCGCCGCCTCCTTACCGAGGGCGTCTATGTATCCGGAGGAGTCTATGATGTCCTTGACGTTGACGTTTATCAGCTTCAGACCGACCTTCCGTAGCTCCGTCTCAACCCCTTCCGTCACCTTCTCCACGAAGGTCTCCCTGTCGGATATTATGGTCTCTATGGGCATGCTCGCTATGACGACCCTCATCTGGCCGTAGATTATGTCCTTGGCGAGGTCCTCTATCTGCTTACGGGTTAGGCCGAGGAGCCTCTGGGCGGCGTTCTCAACCACCCCCTCCTCCGGGGATATGGCTACGGTGAAGGTTGAAGGCACGTTTATGCGGATGTTCTGCTTGGAGAGGGCGTCCTTGAGGTCTATGTCTATGGTTATGGGGCTTAGGTCCAGGAACTTGGCGCTCTGGAGGAAAGGTATCACCCAAGCCCCTCCCCCAGTGACTATCTTGGCGATCTTCTTCTTACCGCCCGCCCCCACACCGTATATGACCATCACCTTGTTGGGCGGCACCTTCTTGTAGGACTTCGCTATCACTACAAGAAGGACGAAGATGACCGCTGCTATGACGAAGAGCGAGCTTCCGAATACCATCTCCGTTCCCTGCATACTCTCTACCTCCTTTTAGTCTTCCAAAGGTTCAACCCATAGGTACCCGTCCTTGAACCCCACCACGACGACCCTCTCACCCGGCTTGAGGTCCCTGTTGGCCGTGGATACGGCGTCCCTCTCAACGTACATACCCCTTACGTTCCCCATTATCCTTCCCTTACCGCCCTTCGGGATCGTCAGATAGACCTCCATTACCTCGCCGATGTAGTCCTCGTCGGATACGACATCCCCTCCCTTGAAGAACTTCGCTATAGCCATCTCAAAGAGGAAGGTAAGGCCGAAGGCGAGGATGCCGAGGAAGAAGCCGAGGGCTAGAGATAGGAAACCTCCACCCATCACCGAACGGAAGAAGAGCGAGCCGAAGCTGAAGACGGAGATAAACAGGGATATACCCCGGAGTGATAGTCCCGGTACGTCCAGGTCAAGGTCTATGATGTCAAACAGCGTTAGGAGGAGAAGTAGGGAACTCAAAACCCCCGACGCAAACAGCACCACGTTGAGCATAGAGTTAAGATTCTAAAGCCCGGATAGGCCAGATTTCAACCGGGAGACGTTTCTTTTAAGAAAATCGGAGTACCTCTCCCCGTACTTAGGATGGACGTTGAGGGTTATCACCTTCACCCCCTCCGGCAGTCTGGGGAGTACGTCGGCCGTGTCCTTAACCACCACCCCCACCTCCTCGGCCGCCCGGAGGAACTCCCTCACCTCCACCGGAGAGGGTTCCCGAAACTCCTCACTCTGAAGGACGCACGGGACCTCCAAGCCGAGGCTCGTCAGGAGACGTCTTACGGCGAAGGAGGAGGCGCATACCCTCCCCTTCAGACCGGGAGAGAAGAGGGACCTGACCTCCCCCTTGAACCTTCCGAGGGCGGCCGTGTCGTACCTCCCGGCCTGACACCTCCTTAGGGCGGCGTCCAGACTGTCGGCCACAGCCTCCACCCCCTCCCGGTAGAGCCAGAAGTGGGGGTCGGGTAGGGAGATTACGGTGCCTTTCCATCCCTTCGCCCACTCGTCCAATCCCTTGACCCTCAAGAAGGCGCAGGAGGAGGTGGCCATCACCTGATCCTTGGGGGTAGGCTCGTAGGTGTGCATGTGGCCAGCGCCCCTGACGACGACGTAGTAATCGCAGGAGTCGCACAGGTCAAGAGCCAAGGAGTATAGGGGTACGTTGGAGAGGATCACGGTGTCCTTCTTCCCACCTCCACACCCTGCTACGAGTAGGAGGGGAACCAAGAGTAGGAAACGCTTCACTGGAGGCTCCTAACGGCGGCCTTGAGTGTGTCCAGGGCGAGGGTGGCGCACTTGAACCGGCTCCGCATTATGTCCGGTCCCACCCTCTCCTCAAGGAAGGTGTGGTCCAGGGAGAGGATCTCCTGGGGGGTCTTCCCGTCCGCCGCCTCGCAGACGATGGAGGCGCAGGCCTGGCTGACCGTACAGCCCTCCCCCGTAAAGGACACCCGGAGCCTCCCGTCCTCCTCCCGTTTGAGGTAAATTATCACCACGTCTCCGCAGCCGGGGTTCCCTCCCTTCAGGACGACGTCTGCCCCCTCAATCTCACCCCGGCGCCTTGGCCGCCTGTAATGATCCAGGATGTAGTCCAAGAACTCCTGCATTAGCCCTGCGTCTGGGCGAACTCCCTGAAGTAGCGGGTAAACTTGGACTTCAGACGGGCCGCCTTGTTGGGATGGAATATCCTCCTCTGGGCCATCTTGTCAAGGGTGGAGTACAGCTCCCGGAGGAGCCTCTCCTTCTCCTCAACCGTCGTTGCCTTCCTGAACCTCTTACGGAGGGCGCGGTAGAGGTTCTTCCAACGGAGGTTCCTCAAACGCCTGCGCTCCTGCCTTCTCTGCGTCCTCAACACGGAGAGCTTCTTCGCCATAAGCGGCTATTATACTGGGGAACGCCCAAAGGGGGCGTGGGGCGGATACGGGACGGGTGTAAAATCCCCACTCGTGAGACGGCTTTTGGTAGAATTGGGATGCGAAGAGATACCGGCTTTCGTTCAGGAAGGGGCAGCCGCCTATCTCCTGAACTTTTTGAGGGATAATTTAAAGGCCAAGGGGTTCGCGGTGGGCAACGGCAGGTACTTCGCCACGCCGAGCCGACTGTCGGCCCTCCTTGAGGTCTCCCCCGTAAGTGCGACCGTTGAGGTGGAGAAGGTGGGGCCTCCCGTCAAGGTGGCCTACGACTTAGAGGGCAGACCCACGGTCGCCCTCGTAAAGTTTGCCGAGAGCGTAGGGGCGAGGCCCGAAGACGCGTACGTAGTTGAGAGGGGGAAGGGGAAGTACGTCGCCGTAAAGGTGAAGAGCGGGGGTGAGCATCTCAAGGACGTACTGAAGGGACTGCTGGAGGAGTACGTCAGGACGGTGCCGCTCCCCAAGAGGATGAGGTGGGACGACTCCGGCCTCACCTTCATAAGGCCAATAAGGTGGCTGGTGGTCCTGTACGGGGACGAGGTGCTGCCCGTAAGCCTTGGGAGGCTGAAGGCCGGGAGGAGGACCTACACCGGACGCCTTCCCGTAAGGAGGGCGATAGACCTGCCGGAGGCGGAGGCCTACGAGGAGGTACTGGAGGAGGCCGGGGTGATACCGGACTTCCATAAGAGGCTCCAACGGATAAGGGAGGAGACGGAGAGGTTCTTCAAACTGGACAGGGAGGCCTACTCGGAGTACGAGACGGACGTTGAAACTCTACTTTACGAGATAACGGGCCTCGTTGAGAAGGGGTACGCAGTATACGGCAAATACGACGAGGCCTTCCTGAAATCCCTCTACCCGGAGGTCATAATGGCGGCCATGGTAGCCCATCAGAGGTACGTCCCCCACCTTGAGGATGGCCAGCTCAAACCCGGCTTCGTCGCCTTCTCAAACAATCCGAAGGGCCTGGAGACCCACCGGAAGGGGTACGAGAGTGTCCTGAAGGCGAGGTTGGACGACGCCCTCTTCTACAAGACGGAGGACCTCAAGCGTCCCCTGTCCTACTACGTCGCCAACCTAAAGAACGTCACGTGGATAAAGGGCCTCGGCTCCCTCTACGATAGGATGGAGAGGGTCAGGGAGATGGCCCGGAGGATGCCCAAACCCGAAGGGATAAATCCGGAGATCTTGGACTTCGTCGCCACCCACTACCTCTTTGACACGGCCACCTCTATGATCCGGGACGGGAAGGAGTTCACCAAGTTAGAGGGGAAGATAGGCTACTACTACGCCCGCGACAAGCTGACGGAGGAGTGGGGGGACCCGGAGAGGGCGGAGAGGTACGCCGTGGGCATCTACGAGGCGAGGCTACCGAAGGGTAAGAGGTTTCCAAAGACCTTGGAGGGGACGGCCGTGGCCATAGCCGACGCCCTCAACACGGTCGACGGCCTCCTGAAGATAGACTACCGCTGGACCTCCTCAAAGGATCCCCTCGGCATAAGGACCAACGTACGCCGATTCCTCGCCCTTCTCCTCCACGGGGGGGCCGGGTACGAGTTCGGAAGGTACGCCCTCCGGGACTTCTACGCCCTTACGGAGACCTACCCCCACAGGCGGGATGTCTGGGATGGACTCGTCCGGGACACCCTCCCCAACGCCCTGACGTGGATACAGGAGACCTTCTCCTACGGGTACTACCCGGAGGACCCCTCCAACGTCCTCCTGACCTACGACGGCGAGAACGTCTTCCTCTCCGCCATAAAGGCGAGGGCCTACGAGAGGGTGGTGGTAGGGGAGAATAGGGAGAAGTTCGCCACCATAGTGAAGAGGCTCCGTCGCATAGTCGGGAGCGAGGCCAAAAGGCTCTTGAAGGAGGAGGAGCCGGAGAAGGCGAGGGAGTACGAGGAGAGGCTAAAGGGTGTCCTTACGGCCATAGAGGAGGGGCCGCTTAGGGAGGTTAGGGATATAGACGTCCTGAAACAGTCCCCCGACGTTATCCTCCGCACCTACGAAGCCTACCTGAAGGCTCTACTGTCCCTCTACGAGGCCCTGGACGAGTTCTTTACGTACGTCCCCGTTATGGTGGAGAACGAGGAGAACCGCAAGAGGAGGCTTGCCCTCCTCAAGGAAGCCCTTACCTTGGTAGACGAGATACTCCCCGGCAGCTGAAGTATGCTCTTCCTCTACGTCGCCGTAGGTATCTTTGGAGGGTACCTGTACTGGAAGGTAATGGAGGGGTTGGGGATATTCCGGGACCGGGTGAATCCCAAGAAGATAAGGGGCGGGGGTATGGTCCTCCTGCCCGTCATACTGTGGTACCTCCTGCGAATGCCCACGGCCGTATCCACCACCCTGGCCGGTGTAGTGGCCCTCTTGGGGGCTGTGGGAATACTGGACGATTACCGGGGAGTCTCTGGATACGTAAAGGCGGCCTTTACCCTCGTATCCGCCCTCCTCATCCTGTGGAGTCTGGGGTGGGTTTTGCCTATCAGGGTGGCAACCTACGAGGTCTACGTACCCGTCCTGAACGAGATCTTCTGGACCCTCTTCTTCGTAGGTTTCGTGAACGCCTTCAACGTTATAGACGGTAAGGACGGCGTCCTACTGATGACGGCTGCAATACTCCTCTCCTACCTCTACATCCTGACGGGGGAGGTGATGTATCTCCACGTCGCCGCCATAAGCGTTGGCCTCCTCGTCTGGAACACCCCACCCGCCCGCCTGATAATGGGGGACACCGGCTCCTACGTCCTCGGAATGCTCATAACCTCGGCCTTCCTTCTCCTCCCCCACATCCCCCTTGAGGCCCGCCTCCTCGCCCTTAGTTTCCCCTTGGTGGATACCCTCACCACCGTCCTACGCCGCCTAAGGAGGGGACAGAGCATCTTCCAGGCCGACAGGGAACACATCCACCACGTCCTCTACTCCCGCTTTGGGGACCGGTGGGGACTCACCGCCGTAATGCTCATCAACCTCGTCTCCGTAGGCTTGGCCCACCTCTACCTCCTCTACGGCCCCCTCGTGATGGTGCCGGGTTTGATCTGGTGGATCCTCCTGGCTCTCCTATCCTCTGTTGGCCCCCAACTTACGGATACGGTCCATTAACTCCGACGTGATGCCGAGGAAGTCGTACTCCATATCCTGGCGAGCCGATACGACGAAGGCCAAACCGCTGACTGCGGCGCTCGTCAGGTAAGGGATAAGTTTCTTCGCGTCCTCTTTACTTACAACATCCAACACCTTTCGGGTTAGGGTGGAGACGAACTCCGAAGCTATGAATATGAAAACCTCGGCCGATATGTCCCTCCTCACGTTTTCGTAGCTACCTTCGTACCTACCCTTCCAGAAGTTCTCCACACCACCGGATATGAGGGATGTGTAGAACTCCTTTAACACCTCCCCCGCGTAGGTCTTCTTGTCGTCCGGAAGGTTCAGCCTGGACAGGACCTCCTCCACCACCTCGTCCCTGAACCTTAGGAGCTCCTCGGTGTACCTGTCCAGCTCCTTGGGCCTCTTGACATCGCCTAAGACCCTCTTAAGTTCCCGTAGCGTCTTCTCGTAAGTCATCTCTTCCCCTCCTTCAGGTTATGCTCTTCTCAAGGTACCTACGCGCCTTGTCCGATACCTCCTTCATCAGGAGGCGCACAAGTCCCACGTTGGTCTCCGGGGTAGTTAAAGCAACGAGGAAGATCTCGTTGTTGACCCTGTTCAAAAAGAGTCGTCCGAGGTCCAAGGCCACCTCCATATAGTTCATATTGCCCATCTTGACGATGTCGGACGTCCTACGGGATACAGCGAAGAGCATGGCCGATAGGGCGGCCAGCCTATCCACGATATCCGGATTGAAACGGGCCTCAAAGACCAAAGGGAGACCTTCCTTCGTCGCAAAGAGGACGGCTTCTGCATCCTCTATTTCCTTCATCATCCGGGAAACTTGGGAACGTAGTTGATCCTCTATACTGACACCGGATGCCATAGGATCATATTATAAGGGCGGTGCCGTATCCCCCGTAGAATAGACAGATGACACCGGAGGAGATTCGGGAACTCAAAGAGAAGGCCCTTCAGGTGAGGCGGGACATAATAGAGATGACCTACCGCGCCCAGTCGGGCCACCAGGGGGGAGCGCTCTCGTGGGTGGAGATAGGCCTCACCCTCTTCTTCAAGGTCATG
>WGAN01000146.1 GCA_015494805.1 Caldifarciminota bacterium | reverse complement strand
GTTTCGCCTTCGCTACGGACACCTCCTACGTTGCGGACGCATGGATAAACCCCCAGGGTTCCGACTCCGACTTCCTCCCTGCGGACACCTTCCGCCCCCTCCCCTTCGTCCCCCAGGGCTGGTACGTTATGCAGACGGACTCCGGCCACCCTTCGCCCAGGGGGTTGAGGTTCCGGACGCAGGCCTTCGCCTATCCGGGGGACGCCACTTTGCACCTCGCCTTCA
This sequence comes from Caldifarciminota bacterium, assembly GCA_015494805.1. GTDB lineage: Bacteria > Hydrothermota > Hydrothermia > LBFQ01 > LBFQ01 > JAADCS01. Next base: position 11,882 of record WGAN01000146.1, on the reverse strand, counting down.
CCGTCTTCAACACCACCCCCTACCCCATAACCGGCTACCTCGCCTTCTTCGCCGACCCCGACGTCGGATGGCCATCCTCCGATACGGGACAGGTCTTCGCATCCCAACGGTGCCTCCTGATATGGGCGGCGGACAGCAGTTTCCCCGGATACCTCGGCTTCCAGACCCCCTTGGCTCCGGCCCACCTCTCCTTCATAAGGAACAGAGACTGGTACGACACCCTCTACGACCCGGTGAAGTACGCCCTCATCTCCGGCTCCCTCTCCTTCGCGGCCGACACCGTAGGCGACTGGTCGCTGGTCCTCTCCGTGGGCCCCTACACCCTCTCTCCCGGAGACTCGGCGAGCATGTACCTGAAGGTTTTCCACACTTACTCTCCCGTCTGTCCCCCCGTCCTCGGTGTGCCAACGTCTAAGGGGGGGTACGTACCCGTAAGGGTTGAGCGGAACGGGATAGTCGTCCTTGAAGACGGCGTCAGGATCTACTCCCCCTCCGGTAGGCTCCTAGGGGTCCTCACCGAAGGGTGGCACAGGCTGGGGAGGGGGATATACTTCGCCGTTTATGAGGGAAAGGTCCTGAAGGTCCTCGTACCCTGACGTGAGGCTCCTGTTCAAGGCGGTCTCGTTTATCCTCGGCTTATACATCGCTGGGACGATAGGGGTAGGTCTTGCTTTCAACCCTCATATCGTAAGGGCGACCTTCATACGCACAATAGTGAGCAATAATGAGCATATTTTTAGGGATAGTTTGAGCTTTTTTGTATATGAAGACAGAAAAATCATCAAAAATTTCACTCAATATTCCAAAAGGAACTTCTCTGCCGAGAAGGGTTTGGAGGCCGTTGTCTCCACCCTACGGTACTTGGACACCGCCTTTTACAGCCGATGCTCCGGCCACTCGGCCTACGTCCCCCAGAGGCCCTCGGAGATCGCCCGCTTATGCCTCCTCAAGGGGGTGAGGGGAAAGTGCTACAACGACGCCATCCTCCTGAACTTCTTGCTTCAGGTCAACGGCTTCAAGGCGAGGAACGTCTCCTTTGAGGCTAAGGACGGCTACGGTGGGTCGGGCCACACGGTCGTGGAGGTGTGGATCCCAAAGCTAAGGAAGTGGGTAATGGTAGATGCCCAGAACCTCGCCATCCTCTATGACGGGAGCGGTTCCCCCATGGGCGCCCTGGACCTGAAGGAGGCCCTACGGAAAGGGGCCTCCGAAATCGTGGCGATGCAGTACGGGGAGGGGTACCTTATACCGGCCGATCAACTCGTGTCCTACTACCGACCGAGGATCTCAACCCTCGTCCTGATAAGGAGGAACGACTTTGAAACCCGTTATCACCGGTCCCCGATAGTAAGGGCGGTGTCTAAGTTGGAGGGGGCATGTGGGAGGTTGTGCGTCTTAGTAGCCCGGTTTCTGTACGCCATCACCGTCGGGGAGGAGAGGGTCGTTTACGGTAGAGGAATCGGGCCGTACGTTTCCTTCACACTGTGGCACACCGCCTTTATCTTCCTCCTGCGCCTGTGGCTCACATTAGCCGCCTTGAGGCTCGCCGGATTCCTCTTCGGAAAGATGAGGGATAGGGGAGACGGTTAGACCGCTTTAAAATCCCCCCGTGTCTTCCGTACTTCGGACAGAGAAGTTGGTCAAGATCTACCGGAAGCGGAGGGTGGTGAACGAGGTTAGCCTTGAGGTGAGGCAGGGGGAGATAGTGGGCCTTCTGGGGCCTAACGGGGCGGGGAAGACGACCACCTTCTATATGATAGTGGGGGCGATAAGGCCCAACTCCGGGAAGGTCTTCCTTGACGATAGGGAGATAACGAAGTTGCCGATGTTTAAGAGGGCGAGGATGGGCATAGGCTACCTGCCGCAGGAGCCTTCCGTCTTCCGCTACCTGTCCGTCTGGGACAACATCTACGGCGTCCTTGAGATGAGGGGGTACGGCCGCAAGGAGGCGAGGAGGAGGACGGAGGAGGTGATTGAGATGCTGAACCTGAAGAAGGTCGTAAAGAGCCTCGGGATACAGCTCTCCGGTGGGGAGAGGAGGAGGGTTGAGGTGGCCCGCGCCATAGTGTTGGAGCCGAAGTTCCTCCTATTGGACGAGCCTTTCGCCGCCGTAGACCCGAAGACGCGGGAGGAGATACAGGAGATGGTCCTGAAGCTCAAGGATATGGACATCGGCGTGATAATAACCGACCACAACGTCCGTGAAACGCTGGAGATAACCGACAGAGCCTACATCATATACGAGGGCCGGATACTCCTTGAAGGGACGACCGAGTACCTCATAAACAACCCAGAGGCGCGCAAGCTGTACCTCGGGGAGAAGTTCCGGATGTGAAACTGCTAAACGTCGTAAGGAAGAAGGGAGGGGGGATAGGGCGGTACCTGTCCATCCTTGAGTCCCTCGGTGAGGAGGTCTGGGAGATAGATGAGAAGGGGCCGCCGCCCAAGGGGTACAACCTCCTCGTCGTCCATGGCATAGTACCGGAGGTCGCCCGTCATCCCGTACCCAAGTTGTACTACTTCCACGGCCTCAGGGCGGTGTCCCCCCGAATCCTTGAGGGGAGGTGGGAGTTCAACCCCCTGCACCTTATGAGGTTCCGGAGGTTCAAGTGCTACCTGCGGAGGTTCTCCGCCCTCCTGTTCCCCACGGAGGCGATGAGGGGGACGGCCCGGAGGATATACGGAGTGGATGGGGAGGTCCTCCCCCTACCCTTTCCCCAAGGGATAAGGCCGGTAGAGGTCGTACCGGAGGGTAAAATGCTGCTCTGGGTGGGGAGGGAGGCGTGGATAAAGGGGTACGACACCCTCCTCTCTCTGGCCGAAGCCCTACCGGAGTGGGATTTTGTGGTCGTTGGGGTTGAGAGGAAAGGCGAAGCCCCGCCCAACCTCAAGAGCCTCGGCAGGGTGCCGGCGGAGGAGCTGGGCAGGCTCTACAGGGAGGCCACCTTCACCCTGATAACCTCCCGGTACGAGTCCTTCTCCTACGTCGCCCTTGAGTCTATGGCAGCAGGGACCCCCGTCCTCGTCCTTGAGAGGGCCGGAGGGGCGGCGGAGATGGTGAGGAGGATCGGTCCCGGAAGGGTCTTCCCCACAGTTGAGGATATGGTCAGGTACCTAAAGGGGTACGCCGGGGAGAGGTTCGCAGGGAGAGGCTCCGGATCCCTACTCTCACCGGAGAGGCACCTGAAGGCCCTCTACTCCGTCGCCAAGAGGGTCGCCAAGAGGATAGCAAAGTAGGTGGAACCTTTTCCTCCGGTATAATAGACGTCCATGGGACACAGGATTCTGCGCAAGCCCAAGGGTCTTAGGACCATCACGGAGATGTTTGAGGAGACCGTCCACCGTCTCCCCGACAAGGAGATGGCGAGGATGAGGAGGGGAAAGGGATGGGTATCCTACACCTACTCCCAAGCCCACGATAGGGTAAGGCGCATAGCAGAGTTTCTCCAGGAGGAGTGGGGGGTACGGAAGGGAGACTTCGTCGCCCTCGTATCCGAAAACCGCCCCGAATGGGGACAGGCCTACCTCGGAATACTCTGGGCGGGGGCTACGGTGATACCTCTGGACGCCCGCCTTGGTGCGATGGAGAGGAGGTACCTCTTAGACTTCGCCGAGGTTAAGTACGTAATAGCATCCAATAGGTACGTCCCGGAACTGCTTGAGGCGAAGAAGGAACTGGGCCTCAAGGGGATCCTGTCCATGGACCCCTACGACGGGGTTCCCACCTTCTCCGACGTTGAAACCAAGTACGGGGGCATAGACAGGGTTGAGGTCTCCCCCGAGGACCTGGCGGAGATCCTGTTCACTTCGGGTACAACCGGATCTCCTAAGGGGGTGATGCTCACCCACGGCAACATAATGAGCGACATAGAGGGGGTGTATCAGGTTATCCCTCTGTACGAGGAGGACGTCTTCTTCTCCATCCTCCCCCTCCACCACGTCTACGAATGCACCGTTGGTTTCCTATCCCCCATATACATCGGCGCAACCGTCTCCTACTCTCGCTCCCTAAGGCCGGACCATATGATGCAAGATATGAGGGACACCCGCCCGACCATCTGGCTAACCGTCCCCCTCATCCTTGAGAAGATCTACACCCGCATAATGAAGGAGGTATCCAAGGCACCGGCCTCCCGTAGGGCCATCTTCAACCTCATGAGGGGTACCTCCAAACTTCCCCTCATCGGTAAGAATCTGAACCGTCGCCTCTTCAAACCCCTACACGAGAAGCTCGGTCTTGACAGGCTCAAGTTCATGGTATCCGGTGGTGCCGCCCTTCCACTGTGGGTGGCGAAAGGCCTTGAGGAGTTGGGCTTCCACGTGATACAGGGCTACGGCCTATCGGAGACCTCCCCCATCCTAACGGTTACACCACCCCACGACCCCCGTCTCCCTTCCGTAGGGGTGGCCCTTCCCGGCGTTGAGATAAAGATATTTGACCCCAACGAGGACGGGGAGGGAGAGATAGCCGCCCGCGGCCCCGTCGTGATGAAGGGGTACTACAAGAACGAGAAGGCCACCAAGGAGGTCTTTACGGAGGATGGCTGGTTCCTGACGGGGGACATAGGCTACCTTGATAAGGACGGCTACCTATACATAACCGGCAGGAAGAAGGCCGTCATCGTGACGAAGGGTGGAAAGAACATCTACCCGGAGGAGATTGAGAGCAAACTCCTTGAGTCTCCTTTCATAGAAGAGATTCTGGTCTTCGGTGCCAAGAACCCACAGACGGGGGACGAAGAGGTCCAGGCCCTCGTATATCCCAACCTTGACGCCGTTCGCGAGGAGGCCCGCAGGCGGGGTATAAAACCCGACGACGACTTCATCTACGGCCTGATAGAGAAGGAGATAGATCGCCTCTCAAAGGACCTCGCCTCTTACAAGAGGATAAAGCGGTTCGCCCTCCGGTACGAGGAGTTCCCCAAGACCACCACCCGCAAGATAAAGCGGCACCTATTCAAGGGGATGTACATAGAGCCGGGTGAGAAGGTGAAGGACGCAGGGATAGAGGAGAAGGAGTAGGGCCGACCGGGAGTCAGGGGGCGTTGCCCAAATCTGTCCCTGCTCCCCATCGGTAGGTTTTGAGGTTGTACCCTTAACGAAGGCCGCGATAAAGGTTGGGGGTAAGGCACTTTTAAGGGCGACTTGGAGAACCGGTACTCAAAGGATAGAGGGATTGACAGGCTTGGTATCTACGAGTCCCACAATAATTCTGGCCTTTGAACGTAGATCATTTTCAAGATTTTAAAACGGTATTTTAAGAAACCTAAAATGTATGTTTAAAGAATTAAAAGTCTGACTTTAAGATTTTGACACCCCACGGATCCCCCGAGCGGTGTTGAGGATTGGATACCGTCCATCGTTTTCATTTGAAAGCGTTGGATATGGGGCATCATCCCATAAGCGTAACACCATCTCCCTGACCTTCCTGTCCGTTTCTAAGACCGAACGTGGATTTACGCCACATCCGACTTCTCCAAAACTCCTCCCCTATAATCCCTCCGTGCGATGCAACTCCTGCGGCAGAGAAGTGGAATCGCAACCCTGTCCGCACTGCGGGGCTTACAACGTCCTTGACAAGGGGTTCGTTCGGCTCGTAGAGTTCTTGGGGGGGGACAGGGCGGTGGTACAGGCCGCCCGCGTTTCCGTAGGGCAGGGCCTCAAGACACCGGAGAAGGACCGCCGCCTGATAAACTACCTTATGAAGCACGAGCATGGAACCCCCTTTGAACACGCCGTCTTCAAGTTTCACGTAAAGGCCCCGATATTCGTCGCCAGGGAGTGGTTTAGGCACCGGATAGCCTCCTACAACGAGATAAGCCAACGGTACGTGGAGGTGGGGGACGAGTTCTACGTACCCGACAGGCTACGCAAACCTTCAAAGGGCAACAAGCAGGCGAGCGAGTTCGCCGACTTTCCGGACGAGGGGGAGATCCTATCCAAGATAGAGGAGGCCTACAGGTACGTCTATACCCTCTACAGGGAGATGTTGGAGAGGGGCGTAGCGAGAGAGTTGGCCCGTATAGTCCTCCCCTTGGGCATATACACCCAGTTCTACTGGACGGTGAATGCCCGCAGCCTTATGAACTTCCTGCGTTTGAGGGAGGCCTCCGACGCCCAGTGGGAGATAAGGCAGTACGCCAAGGTTATCCTACGGATCTTCAGGGAGAAGATGCCCTGGACGGCCGAAGCTTGGGAGAAGTTGGGTCGCAAACGTCCCTAACCCTACCCCCCGTAGAATATCGCCCTATGGTCTGGTTGATAGATTTGGCAGCGGTTGCTTTCGTGCTTTTCTCCACCTACCAGGGGGCGCGATCAAAGGCGGGGACGTCCTTTTGGGCGTTGGTAGCCCTGATAGTCGCCCTCTGGGGTGGGGTCCTCTTCACCTCACCGGTGGCAAATACCCTGAACTTCCTTCAGGACGAAGCCGTCAGGAGGATGGTGGCCTTCCTGATAGTCTTCCTGGTCCTCCATCAGGGTATCCAGCTCCTAACCTCTCAACTTAGGCTGAACTTCTCGTTAGGTGGTTTGGATCCCCTCGTCGGGGGTATATTCGCCTTCGTGGAGTCCTCCCTCTTTGCCGGTGTCCTTGGGTACGCGGCCATCAGTGTACCGGCCTTCCGCCTTACGGTAGAGCAGACCGTACTCCTTTCTAAGCTCTCCTCCCTGGCCGGTGTCCTCATCTCGGCGTTCGGAGGTTAAAGATGTTCGGGAGGAAGAAGGAGGATTTCGCCTCCGTTGAACTTTTCGTAGGTAAGGGGACGGAGCTGGTGGGCAACATCACGGTTGAGGGGAGCGCCATAGTGGAGGGGAAGCTCAAGGGGGACGTTGAGGTGAAGGGGGAACTGATAGTGGAGACGGACGGTAAGATAGAGTCCAAAATCGTAAGGGCCGGTTCCGTCGTCTGTGCCGGGGAGATCCGTACGGAGGAGCTGGTAGCCAAGAGGGTGGAGTTCAAGGGTACGGGGAAATTCACCGGAAACCTAAAGTACAAGGTCCTCGTGGTAGAAGAGGGGGCCACCGTTTCCGGGAACGTATCACCGGAGGAAGACCATGGCGTTCAGGCACAGGATAAAGGTTAGATATGCCGAGACGGATCAGATGGGGGTCGTGCATCACAGTATTTACGCCGTCTACTTTGAGGAGGCGAGGATTGAGTACCTAAGGTACCTCGGGCAACCCTACAAAGATTTGGAGGATAGGGGCATCCTAATGCCGCTTCTGGACATACACATCCGCTACATAAAACCGGCGAGGTTTGACGACACCTTAGACATTGAAGTGGACGCCTTCATAAAGGGGGCGAAGATATTCGTATCCTACACAGCCTACCGTGGGGAGGAGAAGGTAGCCGAGGGACGCACCACCCACGTATGCACCGACACCAACCTCCGCCCTATCCGTCCCCCTGCCTCCCTTCGCCGTATCCTACCGACCGTCCCTAAACGCCCCACTCAAATGCCCACGAGGGAGTAGAGGAGGATATTGACCCCCATACGGACGGCCTTCTCCCTTATATCGGGGGGGTCGCCGTAGCGATCGGTCCAGCCGTCGGAGACGTTGGAGTTCCAAGTGTAGAGGAGGACGAGGCGACCTTTGACGAATATGCCGTACGCCTTCGGAGGGCCGGGGTAATGCTCGTGGACCTTGGGTAGGGGTTGGTCGTAGAAGATGTGGAATATGGGATGCTCCGGTGGAATCTCCACCAGCTCGTAGTCCGGGAAAACCTTCTTTATCTCCCGTCGGAAGTACTTGTCCAAGCCGTAGTCGTCGTCTACGTAGAGGAAGCCACCGTTCATCAGGTACCTGCGGAGGTTCCGGGCATCGGCCTCGGAGAAGACCACGTTCCCGTGTCCAGTCATAAACAGCATAGGATACTCGTATATCTCCGGCGACGAGGGACGGACGCTGTACGCCAGGGTATCAAAGACGGGTGAAACCCTACTGTTGAAGGCCTTCGTTATGTTCGGCAGTATCTCCGGGTCGTTGTACCAGTCCCCTCCACCGTCATACTGCAGGCGGGCTATCTTGAGGAGGGCGATGAGCAGGAGCATCTACTTCAGCTCTATCACTATCCGGGTACCCTCTACCTTCGTCTTCGTCTTCCTCCCCATTACCTCCCCTATGAAGCCCTCGGCCGCACCTACGAGGGGTCGGAGGGAGACTTCGGGTTTCTTGTGGGCCTTGAGGAGGAAGCTGTCCTTGACGTTGAGTACGATCTTGGAGTCTCCCACCTCCACCTCTATGTCGCCGAACCCGGCCCTGCGGAAGAACTCCTCAATAAGCTCCTTCAGGTTGGCTACGGCTTCGTCCCCGGATATGTAAGGGGCGAGGGATTTGGCGGCGCTGACTCCTGCCCGCTTGGAGCCGGCTTGGAGGAGACCGGCGAACCCCCCGGCAAACTTGAGGATCTGGGCATACACATCCACGACGAAGTCCTTGGGGAGGATAACGCCTTCGTTCTTCAGGAACTCGTCTAACTTCTCCGTCATACTTCCCCCTTTCAGGATGAGAATATCTCGGCTATCCTCTTGCTCTGCTTCCGCATCTCCATAAAGAGGGTCCCGAGGGTGGTGTCGGCCGTTGCTATGAAGCCCACGAAGACGTTCCCGGCTCTTCCCACCAAGAGGGAGTACTCCTTACCCTGGGCGAAGGTGAGCTGGGCGCCCGTATCTCCGAACTCCCGCAGGACGTTCTCCATCATAGCCATAGCAGAGGATATCAGACCGCTTATCACTATGGGGTCCTCCATATCCCAGGCCTTGGAGAAGGAGTATCCGATGGGGAGTCCGTCCTCACTTATGACGATCGCCCCTAAGAGGGTAGGGACGAACCGTCGGACATCCTCAACGATGTTTTGCAGTTCCTCTACCATAGATGACATTTATTCTAAGGGCGTAAATAGGCCTTATCAGGGTCACAAGCGGGAACCTTACGGACCTCCCCTTATCCCCTCGTGGTGGGCCTTCCAGAGCATGGGGTATATCTCACCGTTGCGAAGCAGCTCCTCGTGGGTACCCTCCTCCACCGTCTTCCCCCTCACGAGGACGTATATCCTGTCCGTCGCTGCTATGGACGTCAGCCTGTGGGAGGCGAGGACCACGGTCTTACCCAGTTCCCTTAGGCTCCGTACCACCTTCTCCTCCGTCTTGGAGTCAAGGGCGGAGAGGGACTCGTCCAACAGGATCAGGGAGGCGGGACTCAAGAAGGCCCTCGCGAGGGCCAGCCTCTGCCTCTGCCCACCGGAGAGGCCCACCCCTCTCTCCCCTATCAGGGTGTTAAGGCCGTCGGGCATCCGCCTTACGTCCTCGTCCAGACCGGCCATCCTCAAGGCCCACCACATCTCCTCCTCTGTGGCGTCCGGCCTGGCCACCTTTAGGTTCTCGGCGATGGTCATTGAGAAGACGAAGACCTCTTGAGGCACCAACAGGATGTGAGAGCGGAGGGAGTCGGTGGAGACCTCCAGGTAATCGGTACCGTTGACCAGAACCCTACCGGTAAAGGGGAGGTGAAACTTGACCAGCGTGTTGAGGAGGACGCTCTTTCCGGCCCCCGTCGGCCCCGTTATACCCACGAACTCCCCCTCCCTTACGTGCATATCCACCCCTCGGAGGACCGTCCGCCCGTTTATGGCGACCCCTAAACCCCTCGTTTGGAGCTCCCGGAAACCGTCAATCTCCACCTTCCCGTCCTCTTTAAGGGGAGGCTCTATGGACAGGTAGGCCTCTATGCGGGAGTACGAGGCGCTCCCCCTCTGTACGAGGTTGGCGAACCAGCCGAGGGCCACCATCGGCCAGATCATCATCCCGATGTAGGAGCTGAAGGCCACGTAGTCGCCAAGGGAGACGAGGCCGGTGGTCGTCATCTTACCGCCCACCAAGAGGAGGATGGCGAGGGAGACATAGGCGAGGGTGCTTATGGCAGGGTGGAAGAGGCCGTCTATTACGGCGAACTGGAGGTTCAACTTCAGGAACCTCTCCGAGATCTCGGAGTAGCGACGGGTGAGCCTGAACTCCGTATCGTAGGCCTTCACCACCCTTATGCCGCTAAGGATGTCCCGGAGCCACTCCGTCAGGAGGCCGAAGAAGTCCTGCACCTCCCGGAACTTGCGGTATATCAGGCGACCGAGGATAAACATCACCACGCCGATTAGGGGCAGAGGGATTATCACCATCCCCGTGAGTTTGGGGGATATGAGGAGCATAGCCACTATGGAGAAGGTGGTGTATATGGTGAAGTCGGCGATGGCTACCATCCCCATACCGAGGGCCATGTTTATGGCCTGGAGGTCGTTCGTGAAGAGGGCCATAACGTCCCCAGTCTTCATCGTACGGAAGAGTCCGGGGTCCAGCCTTAGGGTATGCTCGTAGAGTTTGCTCCGCAGCTCCTTCTCAAGGAGGCGGGAGGTCCCTATGAAGAAGTACCGCCAGAAGAAGCGGAGGAAGGAGAAGAAGAGGGCGACCCCCACTATGAAGGCCGCCCACTTAGGTACGGCGGAGTAGTTGCCTGCGTAAAGTTCGTTTACCGCCCGGCGGACGAACTGGGGGACGACCAACTGCCCCAGGTCAACCACCAACAACACCGCAAAACCCGCGAGAACCCTCCTCCAGTGGGGAAGGAGGAGCCGCAGCAGGTTGATCAACCTCTATCGCCCCACTTCGCTGGTGTGGAAGGCCTTCTTTAGTGCATTCTCAAGGTCGGCTATGAGGTCGTCCGCATCCTCCAGACCTACGGAGAGCCTTACGAGGTTGGCGGGGAAGTCCGTCGTGGGGGAGAGGGCGTGGGTGGTGAGGGCGGGAGAAGTGGCGAGGCTGTCCGTATCTCCGAGGGAGACGGCGAAGTGGAACAGCTCAAGGGAGGTTATGAAGCGTTTCAGATGCTCCCTCGTGCCGTCAAGGACGAAGGAGACCATTCCGGAGTACCCGTTCCTCATCTGCTTCCGGGCTATATCGTGGTAGGGGAAGGAGGGGAGTCCGGGGTAGTTCACCTCAACCACCTCCGGGCGGCTCTCAAGGAACTGGGCCACCTTCATGGCGTTCTCGGAGTGCTTGCGCATACGTACGGCCAAGGTGCGGAGACCTCTCGCCGTAAGCCAGGCGTTGAAGGGCTGCATCAGGGTGCCGAACATCTTGGTGGTATGGAGCAGCTCCTTTATGAAATCCTCCTTTCCGACCACCACCCCACCTATAGTGTCCCCGTGGCCGTTGATGTACTTCGTGCTGCTGTGCAGTACTACGTCCGCACCCCACTCTATGGGCTTCTGGTGGAAGGGCGTGGCGAAGGTGTTATCCACGACCAGAACGGCCCCGTTCTTATGAGCGAGACGGGCTGCCAGCTCTATGTCGTAGACGGTCAGGGTAGGGTTGCCCGGCGTCTCAACGTAGGCCACCCTGTAGCCCCCCTTCTCAAGGGCCTCGTAGAACTCCTCCGGGCCGAGAACGTCCACCCGTATGCCGAGATGCTCCTGCAGGTAAGCGAAGAACTCCCCCGTACCGCCGTACACGGGCTTGGAGGAAACTATACGGTCCCCCGGCTTCGTCAGGGTCAGGAGGGTGGTGGTGATGGCGGCCATACCGGAGTTGAAGGCGATTCCGGCCTCCGCCCCCTCCAACAGGGCGACCTTGGCTCCGAGGTAGAGGGCGTTGGGGTTGGAGACACGGGAGTAGATGTGGTGATGCTCCTCACCGGTGAAGGCTTTGTAGGCCTCCTCTAAGGAGTCAAATATGAAGGTGGAGGTCTGGTAGATGGGTAGGCGGTGGGAGTTCAGGGCCTTGTTCATGTAAGAGTCGGTCTTATGAAACCGCTCCTCATCAAGTCCTCGTACGACTTTGGTATCCTCATGCATAGTACCCCCTTGTTTGACCGGTATTATACCGGGGAAC